>CAZVHN010000152.1:0-4695 GCA_964626895.1 uncultured Chloracidobacterium sp.
GCGATTAATGAGCTGGAACGCTTGCTCGTATCTGCTCCCGACCATAGTTTACTGTGAGGACCCGGCTCATCCGCTCGCCAACAAGGAATTTCTGTTCCCGTTTTCCAGCGTCGTGAACGTCCCACAAAACCAGCTTACGGAAACCCTGGGACCCAGCCTGGTGGTCACGGCAATTACTCGAGATCCGGAGCTAGTTCAGCGTCTAATCTCCTCTCCAAATGTCGATCGCCTGAACGTTGGCCCGGTGCCTACAAACCAGGTGAGATGGGACCAGCCGCACGAGGGCAATCTCTTCGAACATCTGTACGCGCGCCGGGCTTTCCAGCGCGCTGTTTCTTTCTGAAAACTTGCAGTGAGGATTCTATATTTAACAGGTGGGGCAGGTCCGATGTATTGCGGGAGTTGTCTGCGCGATAACGCCCTGGCAGCGGAGCTGCTTGCTCGCGGCCACGATGTCACCCTCGTTCCCGTCTACACTCCCACGCTTACGGACGAACCGAATGTGAGCCAGGAGAAAGTTTTCTTCGGTGGTATCAGCGTCTATCTCGAACAATACTTCCCACTGTTTCGCAACTCGCCTCCGTGGCTCGACCGACTCTGGGATTCGAAGGCCATGCTGCATCTGGCATCGCGTCGCTCGATCTCCACGAGTCCGAAGATGCTTGGGGAAATGACCGTCTCGATGTTGAGAGGCGAAGATGGCTTTCAGCACAAAGAGATTGAGAAGTTGACTGACTGGGCCCGGCATGAGCCGGCGCCAGATATTGTCAGCCTGCCTTACTCGCTTTTGATCGGATTGGCGAAGCCGATTAAGGATGCACTGAACCGGCCAGTTTGCTGCACACTCCAGGGCGAAGATCTCTTTCTCGATGGTTTGCACGAGCCATACAGGAGCGAAGCACTCGAAATCATCCGCGCGAATATCCGGCACGTGGATGTGTTCATTGCCGTGAGCGAGTATTACGCGGAATTCATGCCTGGCTATTTGGGGATACCCCGGGAGAAGATCCGAGTAGTGCCGTTGGGGATCAATCTGCAGGGGTATGAGCAAAGAAATCGCCTGGAGCCGCAGCCTTTCACGATTGGGTTTTTCGCGCGGGTCGCGCCGGAAAAGGGCCTGCACGTTCTGGCTGAGGCATACAGGCTGCTGCGCGCAGACGAGTCTATCGTCCCATCGCAGTTGGAGGTGGCGGGATACATCGCCCCGGAACACAAAGGCTATCTGAACGACATCAAACAACAGATGAAGGACAACGGCCTCGAAACGGAGTTCAACTACCGCGGCGTTCTCGATCGTGATCAGAAGATCGCCTTCTTGCGCAACCTCGATGTGCTCTCCGTGCCGGCAACGTACAACGAACCAAAGGGAATGTTTCTGCTTGAAGCAATGGCTTGCGGTGTGCCCGTGGTGCAGCCGAGACGCGGGGCGTTTACTGAGATCGTTGAGAAGACGGGCGGCGGTTTGCTCGTAGAACCTGACAAACCAGAGAAGCTGGCTGAAGGGATCCGGCGGCTCTATGAAGACTTAAACCTCGCTGAGGAGCTTGGGCAGACCGGTTTTGAGAAAGTGCGTGAGCATTACAGCGTGGCCCAAATGGCCGACCGCGCGCTGGAAGTTTATGAGAGCATAACTAGCCGCGGATTTTCCCGGATGAACGCGGATCAGGACGAACAGGCAACACAAAAAACTGCTGCGGTGTAGCCCAAACGCGATCTGACCCGGGCCCTTGGCGCCTTGTTTCAACGCTCACTGGCTTATATTGGACTCAAGAAGTTCAGAGTTCGACCTTTAGGTTGTGGTCTTGCGTCGCGGACAAGCTAAAGCTCGAACTCTAAACTACCGAGTGCCATTCGACGTTCTGACTTATTTATTTCTGATCCGCGTATATCCGCGTTAATCCGCGGCTAGTCTTCTCTCGGAGGTTTTGTGCTGAAGGTTGAGAACGTCTCCAAGGAGTATCCAACTCCGCGGGGGCCACTCAAGATAGTTTCCGACATCTCGCTCTCGCTTTCTCGTGGCGACGCATTGTCGATCATGGGTCCCTCGGGCAGCGGTAAGAGTACGCTGCTTTACATGATGGGTGCGCTGGAACCACCCACGAGCGGCACAGTTACCCTCAACGGCAAGAATCCCTTTCAACTGAAGGAGAAGGAACTGGCTGCATTCCGCAATCGTAAGATTGGCTTCATCTTTCAGGACCACTGCCTCTTGCCCCAGTGTTCTGTGATTGAAAATGTTCTGACTCCGACGCTTGTTTCATCGAAAGACGGTCATGATAGCGAACGTGCCCGGCTGTTGTTGACTGAGGTAGGACTGGAAGATCGCCTCGAGCACCGTCCGGCAGAACTTTCCGGAGGCGAAAAGCAGCGTGTGGCGCTGGCTCGAGCGCTGGTTATGAAACCCCAACTCCTTTTGTGTGACGAACCGACCGGCAATCTCGATCACCAGGCGGCGAACGTGGTCGCTTCCCTGCTGCTGGAGCTACACCAGCAACAAGAGACAATTCTGGTTGTAGTTACTCACAACGCCGAGCTGGCATTACGATTTCCCCTCCGCTACGAGTTGACCGATCAACAACTCCGGAAACTCTGATGACTACCGCTCAGCTACTTCAGAGGAACCTCACTTATTTTTGGCGTACCAACCTGGCCGTAGTCGCGGGCGTCGCGATCGCTGTGGCGGTGCTCGCGGGGGCGTTGCTCGTGGGCGATTCCGTGCGCGGTAGTTTGCGTGATCTGTTCCTACAGCGACTGGGAAACACTGACCATGTAGTAACGTCGGCAGGTTTCTTCCGTGAACAACTTGCCGCTGACATTCAGAATCACGAGGAGTTTGCCCGTGGGGGATTCGTTGCTACTGCTCCGCTCATCGCTCTTGAGGGATCAATTACTCATGAGGCGAGCGGGAGACTCGGCACCGGCATTCGCGTGTATGGAGTCGGTGAGAAATTCTGGGCATTCCATGGACAGCAGAACCGTGGGCCGTTAAACCGCGAAATCTTGCTTAGCGATGGTTTGGCTCGGGAGTTGGGCAGCAGCGCGGGCGATGCTCTCTTACTCCGAGTGCAGAAGCCTTCGGAGATTCCCGTCGAATCTTTGCATAGCAAGAAAGAAGACCTCGGCCGTACGTTGCGCTTAACTATGCGGGAGCCGCTTTCGTCCGCAGCGCTGGGTGAGTTTTCAGTGCAACCTCAGCAGAGCGCAACGCGCGCTGTCTTCGTTCCACTGAAACTGCTTCAGAAGGAGTTGGAGCAGGATGGCAAAGCCAACCTCGTTCTGGTAGACGAAGATTCGGGGAGCGAAACTGAGGCCGCGACGCAGGCTGCCAGGACAGAGTTGCTCTGGCGGATTCTAAAGGACACCACTTCATTTGAAGACTATGGCATCAAGCTGCGGGTTTTGAACGAGCAGCAGTCGTTGTCGATCGAAAGTTCGGCGGGATTCATCCCCGAAGCGTTGGCCGAGAGTGTGGAGACGGCGGCGCAGTCCGCGGAGACGTCCGGTGCATGGCCATTCCTGTCTTATTTAATCAATGACATCCGAAGAGACGACGGGCGTGAGATTCCGTACTCGATTGTGACGGGCGTCGATAGCAAGACGCTGGAGTTTATGCAGCACGATGAGAGCGGGCATTTTTCCGGCTGTGATGCCAGTCTGCCTGCGGGAATGGGGAGCGTACCGGCGACGGCACACTTGCCTCCGATCATGCTTAACGAATGGGCGGGCTCCGATCTGCAGGTCAAGATCGGCGAGCGCGTCACGCTCGATTACTACGTCTGGCTGGAAGAGGGAAAGCTCGCCACGCGTTCGGCTGAGTTTCGCGTGTCCTGCATCATCCCGATGAAGGGATTCGCGGCTGACCGCGATCTGGTGCCGAATTATCCCGGCATCACCGAGTCGGAATCGCTTGGCGACTGGGATCCGCCGTTTCCGATTGACTTGAAGCGCATTCGCCGTCAGGACGAGGATTATTGGAAAAGGTACCGCACGACGCCGAAGGGCTTTATCCCACTCACAGTTGGACAAGAGCTCTGGCAGACGCGTTTCGGCAAGCTCACTTCGCTGCGCGTCTCGCACAGGCGCGGGCACACACTCGCGGAAACGCAGCCAGCCTTCGAGCGAAGCCTGCGCGAGACGCTTGACCCGCTGCACACCGGTTTTTCGATTCTGCCCGTGCGCGCGCAGGGACTCGAAGCTTCGCGCGGGGCCACTGACTTCGGCGAGTACTTTCTCTATTTCAGCTTCTTCCTGGTTATCTCGGCGCTACTTTTGACTGCGCTGTTCTTCAAGCTTGGTGTCGAACAGCGTTTGCGCGAGATAGGAATCTTGCAAGCCATTGGTTATCCGGCTTCCCGAGTACGGAAGCTGTTCCTCCTCGAGGGCTTTGTCATTTCAATTGTCGGCAGTGTGATTGGACTGGCGGGCGCCCTGGCCTATGGCCAGTTGATGATGACGGGTCTAAGCACCTGGTGGGTGGAAGCCGTCGGAACTACGATGCTCAAGCTGCATGTGGCGCCACTGTCGCTCTTACTTGGCGCGGTTGGCGGAGTTGTCGCGGCACTAGGCTGCATCGTCTGGACCTTAAGACGACTGGGGAAAGAGTCAACGCGCAGCTTGCTGACGGGGACTCTGACAAGAGAGACGGGGACGCGGGGACACGGAGACACGGGGACGCGGGGACCCGGAGACACGGGG
>CAZVHN010000153.1:0-3268 GCA_964626895.1 uncultured Chloracidobacterium sp.
CCTGCGAAGTTAAGCAACCCGAGAGATTTAGCGAGAGTGCTCTGCGGGAAAGACGAAATCTTCTCCCTATCTCCTCGCTCCCCCTTCGCCCCATCGCCCCGTCCCCCCGTCTCCCCATCTCCGCGTCATCCGTACGCGTCCATCTGGTTCGAGAAAATGTAACGCGGGAGATGCAGGTAGAAAATTACGTCCTCGGCGTGTTGGCTGCGGAAGGAAGCACGGAAATGGAAGCCGAGGCACTCAAGGCTCTGGCGGTTGCGAGTCGCACCTACGCTGTGAAGAACCTTCGCCGCCACGCGGTTGATGGCTACGATTTCTGCACCACCACGCATTGCCAGAGGTATCTTTCGATAGATGCGCTCGCCGGCGCTGTGCAGATTTCGGCTGCGATCTCTCAGGCTGTGCGGGAGACCGCAGGGCAAATCTTGCAGGATAACAATGGCCGCATTGTTGATTCATACTTCAGCGCCTCCTGCGGTGGAGCGACCGCGAATATTTCTACGCTTTGGGGAGTGAAAGCCCCTTCGTACCTGACCGGCGGCAGCGATGAGTATTGCCTGACGATGCCCCATCACACTTGGAGAGACGTGATCTCGTCTGCAAACTTACTGCGGGCGCTCGAAAGTGATCCCAGGACCAAGGTTGGGGGAAGTCTGACAAATGTCGCGGTTTCCAGACGAGATGCCAGTGGCCGTGCCGAGTTAATAACTATCGACGGCGCTCGTCGTCGTACTGTCAAAGGGTGGGACCTCAAGATCGTCGTCGGCCGCGCGCTCGGATGGCACCTGCTCAAGAGTTCGCGCTTTGAGATTTCACGGTCACGGTCTAATTACGTTTTTCGCGGCAGCGGCTTTGGTCACGGGCTGGGCCTTTGCCAGGAAGGTGCACACGTGATGGCGCGACGTGGCGCCAGTTATCAGCAGATTCTGGCAAAGTATTTTCCAAGTACGGAGTTAACTGGAATGCGATCTCTAAGGTTGGAATATCTCGCAGGTGAGGAAGGGTGGTTTACCCCTGCCGACTCCCATGGCCAAGCAAGCGGGGGTGAACCATCCTTCCTCACCTGCGAATTTACGCAACCGGAGAGATTTAGTAAGAGTGCTTTGCGGCAGAGAAGAAACGATCGCCCCGTCTCCCTTTCTCCCCGTCGCTCCGTAATGTCCCATCACGCCGTCTCCTCATCGCCGCGTCCCTTTTCTCCGTCTCCCCATCTCCCCGTCACCCCTTCTCCCCGTCCCGCCATCTCCCAGTCCCCGCGTCTCCGCGTCTCCACAGGGCGTCGCACGCTTGCCAGCGAACATTTTCGTCTAAGTCATCCAGCACATCTCAGCCAACGGGATGTGGAGTATGTGTTGCAAGTGTTGGAATCAAACCGCGCTGATTTAGTCCGGCGTGTTTCAACCGGGGGTGTTTCGTTTCAGTTACCTACTCTGGAGTTGTTCATCAATGAAAGCACCGGCGACTTCGTTGGTAGAACCGGTCAACCGTCGTGGGTGGCAGCCGCAACCCTTCGGAATAGAATCGAGCTACAGCCTTTCGAACTGCTCGCACGTCGACGAATCCTTGAAACAACCATACGCCACGAACTCGTACACTCGGTGATTGAAGCTATCGGCCACGGTCGCACACCCCGCTGGCTTGCGGAAGGATTGGCGTTGCACTTTTCCGGGGAGGGGCCAAAGGTTGCGCGTTACTTGCGAAAGACTGACATAACCCTCGCGAACCTTGAGCTGAGATTGTCACGACCTGCGCCCGCCGAAGACATGAGGGCCGATTACGCCGCTGCCTATCGCGAGGTGAAAAGGCTGATTGATGCGGAAGGCGAGTCTGCTGTCTGGCGGCGCGTAGTCGCGCATCGGTAGTTTTGAGAGTAAGAGGAACGGATGGTGGCACTCTCCTTTTTGGAGTGCGGTAGCAAGCGCAGCGCGACACCGCTTTGGATGTGTCGAGCAAGAAGCGAATCCAAAGCGCCGTCGCCGCTTCGCTCTGCCGGCGCACTCCATAAGCGCTGTCACTCGGCCAAGCTCTGGGAACGGATGCTCGCGCTCAGAACCTTCTCACTGAAGACCCGCGGTTTCAGTATTGCTTTTGTGGTGGGCTTAGCAGACGATGAGATTGTTCTTTCCCGTCTTCATACGGGACCCCGGGTCATGGGGCAGCACCTGGAAGGCGCATGTCAGAACGGCGAGCGGTAGTGACCCGGTACGCCTGCGTTCCGAAACGCCTTGAGAGGGTAGATTCTCATGAATATATGCCAGAGTGCCGCAATCTCCGTCCGCCTACTCCTAGCTTTGTTCTTAATTGCGGCACCGCTGAGTGCACAGCGACGCCGTCCCGCCGCGCCCAAACCGTCGCCGCCTGCTCAACCAGCTCAGCCTGCGCTCACCTTTGAGACGATTCTCGCCGCCGATAGCTACAAGATTTACGGCGAAGTGAGAGGAGTGGGCCAACTGCTCCGCTCCGCTGGTGTTAACGACATTGTGGACCCGGTAATGAAGCTGGCGGCCCCGCCGAAAGAGTTCAAAACCCTGGTGCGGTGGCTCAACTCTCACGCCGACGCGTTGATGACCTCTCGACTGATGTTTGCGGCCTGGCCGTCACGCCCCAAACTTCCTCAAGCTTTGTTCGTCCTTGAGTTTCCTTCTGCTGAAGAAGCACAAAAATTTGAACCACAACTGAAGGAGTTCCTGCCCAAGTTTCTGCCCACGCCTGCGCCGGAGAGTTCCCCGAGTTCAAGTCCGGGGAAGAATCAACCGTCCGAGGCGAAGCCAAAGGAGGCGTCACCACCGCCACCGCCTTACATTCTGAAACAGTCAGGCGCGCTGGTCTTCATCAGCGATTCGCAATTTACGTTTAGGGCCTTACGACCCAACGGCAGTAAGTTGCTTGCCGAGGATCCCAACTTTCGCCAGGTGCACGACCGGCTTAGCTCTGAATCCGTCTTTCTCTATTTCGATGTGGCCTCTGCAGAAAAAGAGGAGCAGGAACGTATGCTCCAGATGCAGGAAGAGGAGAAGAAACTGATAGAGAAAGCCGCCGCCAATCCGACGCCGGCCGAGGTTGCAGAGAGTCGTTCAGACGACGAGGTCATGCCTGATGTCGTGCCGGAAGAGCCACCCCCAGTCGAAATTGGTCCTCCGCAGCCTGCTGAAGACGAGTTTAAAACTCAGCTTGAGTCGCAAAGTGACTCACCTCAGGGAATAGCGGCGGGAGGTCCCTCGGGCCTCGACCGGCTGGCCAGCGCATTATTTTTTGGAAGACCGAGATG
>CAZVHN010000154.1:0-6902 GCA_964626895.1 uncultured Chloracidobacterium sp.
GAGATCGCGGAAGAGGGCCCTTTTAGCGGCCGCTGGGAAATAAACATTCAAACCACGCCGGCAGGCAGCAACGTGACGATCACTGAGGTAGGCAAAGTTCCGAATCCCTTCTTCCGCTTTGTGTCGAAGTACGTCATCGGCCACACCACACAAATGGAAAACTACCTGACCAACCTGGCGGGAAAATTTGGAGAGCAGCCGCAGTTCGTTAACTAAGTACACGGTTTCATAAATACTGTACGTTAGCCCCTATCGGAGCAGTATGTAAAGGACGCGGATCAACGCGGTACCGGTTCAGTTTACCCAATAGGCGGCGATGTTACGCAAGCGCAGAACCGAGGAGCGCCAAAGGCTGTGTGAAAAACCCCAAAAGGACCTACGGTAATTTGCAGGTCAGGAAGGCGGACCCTGTCCCCGCCTCAAGCTTGAAAGCCACTCGGCAACGCCTGGGAGATTGAGGTTCAACCATTGGCATGTGAGGAAGCTCCTTTGGAAGGTGAGAATGAGTTGAGTTGTTAGTCTAAGCGATGCTTATTTTCCTCGTAAGAGCGGGGACAGGGTCACCCTTCCTGACCTGAAAATAAATTAGGTCCTTTGGGTTTTTTACACAGCTTCTGCCGCTGCCCACATTAACCTAGGCGGAAACGCGGATGACGAGGATCAGAAGCCGTTTAGGTTCTAATCCGCGTTTATCCGCGTCCATCCGCGGCTCGTATTCAGTTCGTTATGCCCGCCAGATCAATCGACCACGCGGACTCTAATCTCAGCACCGTTGGTCCGGATTTCCGGAACGTACATGGCATGCCCGAGGACGGGTAGCGCGTGGAACGCGCCCGGGCTCTCGGCCCGCATCTCGTAACTCACCTGCCACACACCTTCGGGAAGTTTGTCGATGAATAGTGCCACTTTTCGATCGCGCAGCTCCTGATATACCCAGCGTTGCCGGCCCGTAAAGTCGCTTGCTGATTTGTAGTTCATGAGCGCGGCGTTCTTACCGCTAAGCGCGCCTGACTTCACTTCCCGCACGTAAAGATTCTCGCCGCTGCGAATCTGCACCGCTTCCAGACCGCCAGGTTTCAGATCCTCAAACAGCAAGTATTCATAGTTGTTCTTTCCTTCGATGGTCAGAACCACTTCCACGCGCTCACCGCTCTTCACTGTATCGCCGTCGTTGAGCGGAATGCGTTCGGAGACGAATCCCTTCAGCAGCGTCGGATGATTGACGAGTTTGAAATACTGGCGCCGCACGAAGATCTCGTTACCGGCGGGAGTAAGCGGCTCTTCGAGACTGAAGAACTTCGCCTGGGCCGAAAAGTAGATCGGACCGGACCCATTCCGCCGTCGAATCGTAATTTCATTTGCGCCGTCTCGGATAAACTCCCGCGAAATTATGAATTTACTCGGAGCGCCGAGAGCGTCCTCCGCAGTGATTTGTTTGGTAGCGATCGGATTTCCGTTAACCAACAATTCGTATCCAAGCACAGGCTGCAGCTCACCGCTGATCCGCAGGTAGTCGTTCATCGTGAGCACAACGATTGCGGTATCGCGCGTGTTGCTCCATTGCGCACCGCGACGGTTTTTTATCAGCCAGTTTGTTACCGGCTCGATGAGTTGGTTTTTCGGATCGATGGCCAGCAGGGCCCGCAAAGCAAACGATGTGGCTTCGACACCGCCGTCGGACCAACGCCAGTAGATACCATCCTCGCCCCAGTGTGCGGTACCCATCACCGAAGGATCTGAAGCCTGACCTCCCCTTTGCACGACCGAAGTATCCGGCTTCGAATCGCGTTTCACCCCGTTTTCGAGATTCTCAACCAAGGTCTTCGCTTTCTCTGCGTAGCCGAAGTTGTGCGCGGCCAACGCGACTAGCGCCCGAGTGTAAGCGTTGAGCTTGTCGCGATTGGTCCAGAGATTCTCGAAGGCGGTGGTTTGAAACTTGGAGACTTCAACGCCCTGACGATCGGGCTTCTGCGCCGAATTGTGATAGACCGCGAGCGCATGCAGCATCCAGGCCTGCGCGTCGTAATTGACTTCCTCTTCAACGATCTCTTTGTCGAGATAGGCCGCAGCTCGCGCAGCAACGTCTTGCTTCACATCAATTCCGGCCTGGCGCGCGAGCGTCATGCCCCACAGCACGTAAGCCGTCATGAAGTGGTCGCTATCGCCTTCTTTCCACCAGCCCCAGCCGCCATCGGCGTGCTGGAAGTTGTAGAGACGATCCAGACTCTGCCGGGTAATCGCCTCAAGCTCTTTCAAATCATGTTTTCCTTGAGGATGGGTAGCAGCCGCTGTCGACTGCTCGATGCCGCCAAAGATCTTGTGCATGGCGGTTTCGGGTTTAAGACCCAGATCGCGCAGCGTCTTTGCCGTAATCGCCGCGGGCAGGAATCGACTCATTGTCTGCTCAGTGCATCCGTACGGATAATCGATTAGGTAGGGCAGCGCGTCCAGCATTGTTGTGGCCATGCTGGGCGCGACCTGAACCATCAGCTCGGTCGTCTCAGCCCGCCGTTCCCGCGGAATGTCTAGCGTGATCGCGACACTATCTCCGCGCATCTTGCCCGAGCGGGAGATAAACTTTTCGATCCCGTGCTCGTAGACCGTGTACGTCTTCTCCATCGCATCGGCGTGCTCGGCACCGCGCGCTTCAACTCTTAGCTTTGCTTCACCGGCCTTATCAACCGCGACGAGCCAGTCAACTCTCGCCTCACCGTTCGCTTTCACTTCGACTGGCGCCTGCTCACCCTTCACTGGCTTACCATCGACGACCAGACCTGTCACAGTCACACCTTCTGCGGTTAACGCAGGAGCGACGCGCATAGGCTGGTCGGTGTTGTTATTGATGACCGCGGAAATGGTCACCTGGTCGCCTACCACAAAAAAGCGCGGCGCCTGAAGCCGGACGATAAGTGGCTGCTTCGTTCTCGTAGATGTGTTACCGATACCGAATTGATTTCCCGCAGTGGCAACGCGAGCTGTGGCCTGCCAGGTCGTCAGCGAGTCCGGGTATTTCACTTTCACGAATGCCGTTCCATCGGCGTCCGTCTTAACGTCAGGCTGCCACAGAATGGTTGAGCGGAAATCGCTGCGCACCTGGACCGCAGGCTCTTGGCTTACTCCTGGACGTAATTGGCTCAGTTCGGACTTCAAGGAAAAGTTATCGGACCTGCTTCTGTTAAGCGGCGAGTCGCTTACCGCCATCACCTCGGTTGCCTCGCCCTCGATTGTCACAGTCCCTGCCGCAGATGGGGCCGCAGCGCCGAGCTGGCCGAAATAGGCGCCTCGGCCGGATTTGCTATCTTTTCCGCCTACCCTGGCCACCTCATCCTCTTCGTTGCGACGGACTTGTCGGTAGTCGATCAATTGCGATTTCGCGACCTCAACCAAACGCGTATAAGACTTATGATTAAAGGTGCTCTGCGTTTGAACGCTATGCCCACGCTTGCTGCCGAAATAGAACTGCCGTGGATCTCCAGCGTAGTCCTGCTGAATATATGTGACTGACTCGTCGATCAACGCCAGAGCAATCTCGGCCGAAACAGGTTTGCCGTTAGCATCTTTCGCAGTGATCGAGAGTGTTCCTTCTTCGCGCGGTTGATACTGCTCGCGATCGGATTTCACATCGACTGACAAGAAGTGTTGAACTGGAGGCACCACCACTTGCTTGGTGTCCATAAACCATTGCGCGTCGTTTACCATCCCGGCGCTGAGATAAATGTTGGGGACATGCTTCTCTGTGATTGGCAACTCAATCAGCTTCGCGTTTCCGGTAACGTGGACCAGTTGGTAGCTTAAGAGGTCCTCGGCTTCAACGCTAAATAGAACGTAGCGGTCACTGTTTGGAACGAACAGCATCACCGGCGCGGTCTGTCCGGCGCGGACGGTGTCTTTATCGACTATGATCTCGAGACCACCGGTACGATAACCAAGTTCGGTCGAAGCGTTCGTGGCAACGAATACGTACGTTTCCGCCTTGATGGGCGGCAGAAGCCGATCCCGCTTGGCGGTCGCCTGCGCGCTTGAAGTGCTTTGACTGCTCTGCCAGGCAACGCGATAGTAACCGTCCTTTTCCGGAGTGAAACTCAATTGTGCCATGCCCTCGCTGTCCGTCTTCACCGTCTGCGTGAGCACGTCGTCATGCTGGTAGCCTTGAAACTTGAGACGCCACGGCTTCTGTCCTTTTTTCACCGGCGCCGGAAACCCTTCCCGCTTCTGGCGGAGCAAGCGAAGCTCTTCACCTTTCACCTCCCGACCGTTGGGATCAAGCCAAACTTCCCACCAGTAATCGCGGGTGACTGTGACAGTGCCCTCGGTCGTTACCGGCTGCTTGTTCGCATCGATTGCTTTGATGTCTACCGTGACCTTGTCTTTCGGGCGATAGATATTCCGTTGGGGGCGCGGGTAAACGTAATAACGCTGGCGAGTCACGCGCACGGTGTCGGAGGCGAGAATCTCGCGCCGCGATGAATCGGTAACGCGTGCTTCAACTCTGTACTCAAAATCCTGGTTGTAGTTCTCGCGCGGCGTGTCGAAGCTGAGCGTGGCTTTGCCCGTGGCATCGGTTTTGATCGTCGTGCGCTGGATAACCTGACCTGACCCACCGTAGTAGTTACGACCCTGTTGTTCCAGGTCTTCGTAGTACCAGGGATACTCCCGATATGGATACCAGTAGTGATTGAAAGGCTTTTGATAAACGACCACTTCCACCGAGGCGTTGCTGACTGGCCCACCGAAGTAGTAGTCGGCCTGGATGTTCACATCAACTTTCTCTCCCAGTCGAAAAGCCTTCTTCTTCCCATCCTGCTCCGGAGTCTTAACCGCCACCTTAAACTCAGGTAGTTTGTATTCTTCCAGACGGAAAAGCGTAGCGCTGCCAATACCGGTACTTCGCCCCTGGTCCCAAAATTGAATGTTGTACTGCCCGAGTGGCAACTGCTCGCTCAGCTCCAGAGAGCCCCAGGCGCTGCCAAAGGCGTTGAGTGTGGCTTTGCCTTCACTAACTTTAGTGCCCCGCGGGTCGTGGATCTCATATTCGACGACCTGGTTTGCGGGCGTTGAATAGACGCCGCTGTTCAGCCGGCGCGCAATGAATTTCCACTGAACAGTTTCCTTCGGCCGGTAGGCTGGGCGATCGGTGAACGCGTAAATGCGCCACGTTTCACCGACGTTGTTCCGGTTCGCATAACCGGCAGCGAAAGCTTGCCGCTCGCTGTCGGCAGCAGAGGCAAATAGGCTCGCGTCGCCCTCGGCGACTTTTGTTTTCAGTGCAAAAGCAGCGAGGCCGTCGCTGTTTGTCGTTTGCCGGAGTTTGCGCCAGTGCCATTTGCTGTTTTGGTAGTAACGCTCCCAGAGCGCGATGTTAGCGTTGGGAATCGGAGCGCCAGTCATGGCATGGGAGAAATAAACCAATGCTTGCTTCGGAGACGACTTCAAAACGAGTGATGCGTCAGTGACCAATACCAGATCGCGCGTTGAGAGCGACCCGCTCTTCGCTTCCAGCAAATACGCGCCTACGGGCAACTGGCTGTCAATCCGCACTTGTTCGCTGATTGGTTTGTGGTCACCTTTTTCATGAAGGTCTTTGGACCAGGCCTTAACCGCCGCTCTGCCGTCGATCTGTAGTTTCTGAATCCAATTGTTGTTGCCGTCCTCCGCTTCGCCCTCGTCTTCATCTAAGATCTTCGTGAAACGTACATCGCGCGTCAGATCGACCCGGTACAAAGCGAAATCAACTCGTCTAATATTTCGGGCATTCAAGCCAAACTGAAGCTCGGAACCCGGCAGAAAGATGTTAGAGACGCCAAGGGCGACGGTGGGCGTGGTGATGTTCTTGATTTGCTGCTGGGCCTGGTCGTAGTGGCGGGTCTCGCCCTTAACGAATTCCTGCGTCAGACGACGATACAATTCGAGCGCTTTAACATAGTCAACCTCTTGCTGCCATTGGCCGTCGTCCAACTGGCGGATCACGCCGTTGTTATTCATCCACTCGGCGTAATGGAAGAGCGCGTCGTCGTACCAATCAGCTTGCTTGCCCGCCTTAAGCGCTGCTTCAAATTCCTCCGGCACTCGCAGGCGCAACTCCCAATCGCCGCCGGTATGACGCATGGTCATGGCAATCAGGAAGTGCAGGTGAACTTTGTCGTTCTCGGTCCGGCTGATTTTCAGCGCGTTCTCCAGAACGTCGAGCGGGATATAGTTGCCGTAGTAGGTGTAGTAATAATACTGGTCGGGACGCGGTGGCTCTGCGGCTTTGAAAACAATTTTGAGGTAACGATCTCGAGCGCGATCAAGGTCGCGCTGTCCGGCCCACCAATCGAGCGCCGGTTGATAGTGAGGCCAGGCCCCACCCCAGTTCATTTGATTGCGACGTGTCCAAAAGAAATCGCCGAGCGACTCATGGGCTTCGGCCCAAACCAGATCGCGGTCGTCTTCTTTGTCGTGGCTGCGAATCAGTTCTTCGAGTTGCTTCTGGGCCTGTTCGAACTTCGTCGAGTCCGCCGTCTCCGTGGCCGACTGCGCACGCCACGACGTGTCAGCGAGCCGGAACTCAACCCAGCGCGCCTCATCCGCTGCGAGGGCAGTTTTCTGGATCTTTGAGTAGAGCTCGTTTGCCCGCGCGTATGAGCCTTGCGCGTAAGAGCGCTCCGCGTCAGCTTTGAGCTGGGAATAATCGGATTGCTGCGCAAGCGCGTTTAGCAGCAGGAAAATAAACGTGGCGAGGGAAATGATTGTTTTCATAGTCGGGTAGCCGGTTCGATATCACAGTCTTACTCTTGGCTAGCCGCGCACACTAGCGTGATGGTTTGTCAGACGAATATGGGAGACGTTGACTCCAGGGCTTGATGGGACTTAAGCCGGTGATGTGCCGTTCATTAGAACTGACATCACGCCGGCGAGTTGCC
>CAZVHN010000155.1:0-3678 GCA_964626895.1 uncultured Chloracidobacterium sp.
TATCCAGACTCGTTCCGGCATCCGGGGCGGGTTCATACGGGTTCGCGATCGTCCTGATGGTCTGGACCCTGGCACTCGTCGCGGGGGCGGCCCTGCTGGTCGCGGGGACGAACCGGCTGGCCGGGGTCGTCGCCGCGGTCCGATCGCGCTCGCAGCGTCACTCAGCGGTTGCTCGCGCCCATCTTCGAATACACGAAAATCCTGGCGAGTTAGCTCGCTGGCAAATCGGCCGTTTGCATCGCGAACAGTGACCGGCAACATCACTTCCGTAGTAGTGACAGAGATGACGTCGCCAGGGTTGATTTCCTGGTCCACCTTCGGTGACGGTGAAGGTAAGGGAGGTGGTGGCGGTTCTCCCAGAGAATCAAACACGGAACGAGTTGGCGTCGGCTTAGGGACCGCAATCTTTGAGCCTTGCGATGGCGGACGGACCTTTTGCTTTTTGGTTGCCCTTTGCGCAGACGCGATCAATGAGCCTGCCGTCCAGGACGGCGTAAAAAACACAATGCCTGACAACAATAGCATTGCGGCTAACAGCCAGGGGAGATGCCAACGCCCAGGCGTCTGGATTGTCCTATTCTTTCGGTGTGCCATCGGAGCGGGGTGGGTTCTTAGTAGTACCGGAGTCTTCACCAGTTGCGATTTTCATTGCAGCCAGGATTCTGTCACTAACGCGATGCTTGCGCAGCTCGGCAAGCTTCTCGGGCGCTAAATTAAACTCCACTGGAGATTGCTCAATTCGCCGAACAATGGTTCCTTCTGAGAATCCTGCCTCAACTAGTTCGATAATCGAGTCATTCGTAAGTGATGGCGTCTTGTCGAGTTTTGGTGGCGACCCGGCTTCAGCAGGAGGTCGAATAATTCTCACCGTGGCGCTCCCGGTGGTTTCAGTTTCTCCGGAGACCGAACCGTTTCCGCCGCGGCTCCTGGTAGAGCCTCTCACACCGCCGCTCGAGCCGAAAATGTTCGTACTACCGCCTTCAGGATTCTTATGCGTGCCCAGGCTACCCGCCTTTGTACTTAGGTTTTCGTCCTGCACAGCATCGTCGCCCCAGGAGTCGTCCAGTGGTTCCAGTCCCTCCTGACGAGCGAGCATCGCGACGATTACCTTTTCGCTGACACCGCTGCGCTTGAGTTCAATCATCCGATCCGCAGAGAGATCAAAGCGCGGCGTTCGCACTGCGATGATGGATATGATCGTCTTCTCTTTGAAGCCGGCCCGCGCAAGTTTGACTATCGCCGCGTTGGTGAGTGGAGCGTCGTTTTGAGTTCCTTGTGCCGGCGCACACGGCGCCAGAGCCAGCACCAAACAGATGACCACAATACTAAGACGGAAAAAAGCCTTCATGTTTTCTCCTACCGTCGTGGGACCAACAAATCATTGTTCTGACCTGGTTCTCGACCTGCCAGCCCGTAACGCTTGCCGATCCGCTTCACATATTCACGGGTTTCTCGATAAGGGGGAATACTACGGCCATATTTCATCACCGCGCCCTCCCCGGCATTATAACTCGCCAGCGCCAAATCTACGCGACCTCCGAACATTGCCATCAACTCTTTCAGGTATTGCGTACCGCCGCGAATGTTTTCCTGCGGGTCAAAGGGGCTGCGCACTCCAAATCGCCGGGCCGTACCAGGCATAAGCTGCATGAGGCCGCGTGCGCCCTTGGGGCTGACCGCCCGCGAACGAAAGTGGGACTCCTGTTCAATGACCAGGAAAACCAAATAAGGATCGACGCCGAAGCGGCTGCCATTAGTTCTGATCAATTGGTCGATCATCGGGTTGCCTGAAGTCCAATCGCTTCCCCGCCACGCGGGTGCCGCTGAATTTCCAAGATCACGTTCAATGCGCGCAACCCGTTCGCGTTCCAGAAAAACCGAAAGATTAGCCCGACTGTACCAGACGCCCTCGGAAGTCTCCTGCACTTCATCGACTCTGAAGCGCGCACCACCGATGAGGTGGATCCAGGTCGCACTGGGTTTCTCAGCCGTCGCTTTGGATTCCACGCGCCGCACCGCCCCCTGCGCCGCAACCTCGGCTGGTATTATCGCTGCAAAAATCGGCTCGATAGCGCGAACTTCCCTAACCAGGCTCTGCACCACCCCGCCTCGCCTGAACCATACCTCTTCTCCTTGCTTCCAGGCCTCATCCACATTGAGAGTACTCCCGTCCGCAAACTTGATTCGCTGACCGATGACTGGGGCTCGATTGTCTGCGGCCGTTGTTTGTCGAGACGACTGACTAGCCGGTAAAACTATTCGTTGGCCTTTTTTCAATCTGGCCCTTAAAGGGAGGCCGTTCAGCCGCGCAAGCTCAGTGCTTGAGACATTTGCTCGTTCGGCAATTGAGGTGAGCGAATCGCCGATCCGAGCACGAACAGTTGATTGCGGGGTGTCTTTAGGTAGGGGAGACTCAACTATCTCAGATGAGTGGCTCGGCAAACGCTTTTGCGCTCTTAGACAAGTCGCTCCTCCGCAAAGAAGAGCGAAGCCAGCAACGATTACGAGAACCGGGTTGAAAGGGGTATTAGTCATCAGCTTCGCCGGCTCCGAGCATCACCGCCGTGGCTCTTCAAATGGACCGAGATTGGAGCTACGTCTCTAAGACGCAGGTCGAGGACTAACCTTTACAACTACAGACTCCTGCCCATTTTTATCAATCGGAAAAAGGCGTTGGCGTACGACGCGAAGAGCCGACGCTTCATACGCCTCCAAACCCGGCCGATGATTTGATACCGAGGCATAAGTGACACGCCCGTTTTTGACTTCCACTATCACCGTGATCGCCTGCAGGCTCGCATCAGCCTTTTGTTCCGCCTCTGCTCTTAGTCTTGCCGCCTCGAACTGCTTCTGGGCCTCCTCAGAGCGACCAGCTATTTGAAGTTGGTTAGCGACGTTTATGCGTCCCTTAATCTCGCCGCCCGCGCGGACGAAGTTCTTGGAAGCTTCATCAAACTTGCCTAGCTCGGATTGAGCCAGAGCCAGATTGTTGAGTATGCGGGGATCGTCTGGCGCGAGGCGAACAGCTTTCTTCAAGAACTTAAGCGCGCTCTTGTAGTCACCGTTGGTAAAGAGCAGATAGCCAAGATTGTTAAGCGTCTGCACATTGTTCTTGTCAAGCTTCAGCACCGTCTCGAAGGCTCTCCGCGCCTGGTCAGGGAGGCCTTTGCGTTGGCATGCGACGCCTAGGAGGTTATGTGCTTCTGAAAGCTTAGAATCCATTGACGCCGCGCGGGAGAGTTCGGCTATCGCTTCGTTCAATTGCCCTATGCTGAGCAGATGGCGACCCTTCTCCAGGTGACCTACGGCACTTGCGGCGGGACTATCTGCCGGATTACCCGACGTATTTGCTTGTGCCACGGTAGCGTCTTTGATTTGATCGACCGGTGTGCTTTCGAATCTCCTTATGTCCTTGTCCGTGAGCCGCTCGAGTTTGTTCTCGACTTTCTTCCCTCTACCGAACAAGCGGCCGATTGCTTTAAACGGCGCCTTCAGCGCACGCAAAAATCCGTTGCCTGTGCTTTCTTGCCTGTTTCTAGCTGTCGCAGAACTACTGCTTGAATTTACCGCCGCCAACTCTTCCGGAGACATGAGAATGCCCACCACGGACTGCAGCGGCGCCACGGCGCCAAACAATGCAACCGTTAGCGACAGAACTATCAGCGTGCGTTTCATCAT
>CAZVHN010000156.1:0-4126 GCA_964626895.1 uncultured Chloracidobacterium sp.
CTGTACTCAGGAATCTGCGGAGACAAAGACAACTCGTCACCGAGAGCGAGCCATCGCCTATTTCGACAAAGGCGAATATCGCGAGGCGCTCCTCGAGTTCAAGAATGTCGTTCAAATCGCCCCGACTGATCCCGACGCCCACTATCGCATGGCGCTCACCTACCTGAAGCTCGGAACTGTCACGGATCTCCAGCAAGCATTCAAGGAATTGTCCACCACCGTCGAACTGAACGCCGCGAATCAGGATGCGCAGCTGAAGCTCGGACAGCTGCTTCTCCTCGCAAAGGAACCGGCAAAAGCGCGCGATCGTGCCGACATCGTGCTCACCACGGCACCGGATAACAAAGAGGGAGTCATCCTTCGTGGGTCAAGTCTTCTGAACGAAGGGAAATTCAAGGAAGGCATCGCAGAACTGAAGAGGGCGATCGTTCTGGATCCCCAGAACATCAGCGTCTACATTGATCTTTCCCGGGCCTACGTGCACCTCAAAGATTATGGCTCTGCTGAATCCATGTTGCAGCAAGCACTGCAGGCCAATCCCCACTCTCTTGAGGCTCGATTCGCCCTTGGAGATCTCCACCTCATCAGAGGGAAAGCCGATCTTGCCGAAGCCGAGTACAAACGCGCGCTCAACGATGCGCCGGATCGACCGGAACCTCGCATCAAGCTGGCCAGCTTCTACGTCTCGGTCAACCGCCTCGGTGATGCCGAAGCGACCTACTCAGCCTGGGTCCAATTCAAGCCGCAAGACGACAGTCCCTTGGTTGCCTTGGGAGACTTCTATCGAATAACAGACCAAATTGACAAAGCCTCGGCTAGCTACCAAAAGGCGCTCGCCGTCAATCCGAAATCGACTGCCGCACGAGATCACCAGATTGCCCTCTACCTCGACACGAACAAGCTCGACGAAGCTGAGCGGCAGACCAAAGCCATCTTGAACACGAACAGCAAAGACTCGTCCGGGCGTCTCTTCGACGGCCGTCTGAAATTGGCTCGTAACCAGGCCGAACAAGCGCTCGCGATTCTTCAACCTCTCAGTGCGGAGGAACCCCGTTCTCCTGCCGCACATCACTTCTTGGGCATGGCCTACGCGAGGAAAGGCGACCTTCCCCAAGCCGTTCAGGAACTCAATGAAGCCATCAAACTGGCTCCGAATTCGATCGAATCGCATGGCGCCCTGGCCGCCATCTACCTCAGCCAGGGATCGGCAGACCTCGCCATCGAACAAGCACAGGCCGTGCTGCGCTTGAATCCTCGGAGCGTCCAAGCAGCCACGATCATGGGGGAGGCCTACCTGCGGAAAAACGATACCGCAAAAGCCGGCCAGGTGTTCGAATCGATCACCAAGGCCGTGCCGAACCATGCGCTCAGCCACCACCGCCTGGGCTTGATTGCGCGCTCCAACAAAAACAATGCCGATGCCCTGGCACATTTCGAACAGGCTCTCAAGGCCAATCCTGATTTCATTGATCCACTCGCACAGATTGCCACAATCAAGGTCAGCCAGGGCAAGCAGGCAGAAGCGCGTGATCGCATCAAGCAACATCGCGAGCTGGTCCCCAAGAACCCGCTTGTCTATAACCTGCTGGGCGAACTGTTCACCTCGACCAAGGAATATGACCAGGCGGAGGCTGCATTCAAGCAGGCGATCGCACTGAATGACTCCATACTCGTGTCCTATACGGGTTTGGCTGGACTGTACCTGCAGACGAAACGGTTGGATGAGGCAATCCGAGAATATGAAACCGCCCTCTCCAAAAACCCCAAGCTGGTTCCTGCCCACATGATGATCGGCATGATTTACGAATCACGCAAGCAGTATGACCAGGCACAGGCACGCTATCAGGAAGCCCTCAAAATCAATCCACGGTTCGCCCCGGCAGCCAATAATTTGGCCTGGCTTATGATCGAGCGCGGCGGGAACTCAGATGTCGCCTTAGGCTACGCGCAGACGGCGCGGGAGGTGATGCCGACCGATCCAAACGTCGCGGATACGCTCGGGTGGATCTATTACCAGAAGAAAGTCTATCTTAAAGCTGTCTCACTCCTGAAGGAAGCAGCCGAGCAACTACATGAGAATCCGGTGGTCTTGTACCACTACGGAATGGCTCTGTACAAAAACGAGAATAGGCCTGAGGCCCGCAAAGCCCTTGAGAAATCGCTTCAGCTTGATGCGAACCACCCTGGAGCAACTGAGGCCAAGACCGCACTCGCCGAATTATCATCACATTCCTAACACCAAATAAATGATAGGAGAGTCGACAGACCCTCCCTTGCTATTGAGCCACAGGCGAGAGAGTCCTCTCCTGGCACAGCACGTGGTGTGTTCGGCCCTAAATTACCGCTATCAGGCGCACGTAGTTGCGAACGATGCATTCCGTAGGCCCCACCGTAAGGAGGTAATCCTATCGCGTGACATGAGGCATAATGTAATAGCCGATCCCAGCAGCATGTCAGTTTTGTTTACATATATTTCTTACACCCATTCAATGGCAACTTGTGCAGCCTATTGAATAGGTTATGATTTTTTTCGTGGCATTTTCAGTGAGGGACCTCAAAAACTCTGTCGTGTTTCTTTACACGTTCGCCGAGAAATTTTCCCAATGAACTGGTTCCAAGCGCGTCACGCACATTTAACACTATGTAATTAAAGGGAATGTATTTTTCTATTCTCAGTTGGCACGGATGATGCTGTATATGCTCAGCAACTGTCGGAAGTAGCACAATAGTCGCTAGGGAAATGGAGCAATCGGATCTGACCACAAACGAAATAGGAGTGAAAATATGAAACGGGCATTAATGATTTCAGCAATTACCCTGTCACTGATAGGCGCGAGCGCCCACAACTCACAGGCTATCACGATCAACTTTGATGATGTGGCCAGCGGCACCAATATCAATACTCAATATGCCGCTTCAGGCGTAACATTCGGATGTTTCAATGGGACGTCGGCCAATGTGTGTACAGGAAATGCCTTCGCGCGTTCAGCCACATCGGCTCTTTCCTCCCCCAATGTAATTAGCCTCACCCCATAGCCTCACCCCATCTGCCTTTACTGGTTTGTTTTTTGATGAAAGGTTTGGATATCTTAGAGCAAATTTTTCCTCACTCCAAAGTTCCGTCAGTATTGATGCACAGGCAATTAACCCGCCAGAGTTTCTAGGTCCTACAACAAACGCACCGTTCCTGCAGGCATTCGGTTTAGGGGGTGCATTTCTTGGACAGACGGTCTATTCGTTAAACACAGATCTCGAGGGTTGGCAGACGTTAACTTTTACCAGCGGAACAAGTAATATTGCATTCGTGGCTTTCTCATCGTTTTCATCCTCAGGGCATCCAGTGTATGGGCTGTTTGATAATCTGACGTTTGCCGGATCTGGGAACGGCGGTAACGGCGGTGCAGTCCCCGAACCGAGCAGCCTGCTTCTTTTGGGATCAGCCGTGGCAGGATTGGGACTCTGGAGAAAGTTTAAGGCAAGAAGCTAATAGGTATTCTCAACACGTTGAGAAACAAAAAGCGCTCGCTGGCGAAATGCCGGCGAGCGTTTTTTTCTGTCACGGGAGAACCGTCATCGGACTGGTCCTCTACTGTCTTTCCTGAATCTCACGAGCTATTCGATCGAGCGCCGCCAACCGCTCCTGATCGCTCGGATGAGAGCGGGCGAACTCTGCCGTGGTCACCCTCGATCGATAGGTCTGCATACGTTCGAGAAAGCCTCGTGCTTTCTGCAAATCAAACCCTGCCCGTACCAGCAGATAGGCTCCGAACTGATCGGCCTGCCGCTCTGACTCTATCTGCACGAGTTTTTGAGGCACCTCACCGACGGTTGCGGTCAAAAATCGATTCAAGACATCCTGCAGCTTGGCGCGTCCGGTCTGTTCGAGGGCTTGGTGTCCGATTTCATGAGCCAGAACCCATGCCAACTCATCCGGCGATCGGACAAATGCGAGCAGCCCGCTCGTGACCACGATGTGCGATCCATCAGAAAAGGCATTGACCACGGGGCTATCCACCAGCTTCACTATGAGACGGCATGACCGCACAGCCCACAAATGCACCTCCCTCATGGAACTCGCGCGGGAGAGTGTCAGGGTCACCGGCTGAATACGCGCGCGCGTCGCTCG
>CAZVHN010000157.1:0-7903 GCA_964626895.1 uncultured Chloracidobacterium sp.
AGTTGTAAGCAAACAGGCATTGGTGGTTAACACCCAGAACGATCAAATACCGCTCGGCGATTTCGTAGGTGAGTTGCCCTATCAGGTCTATCCTGCGCAACTTGATGGCAACAAGAATAAAAGTTTCTGGCTGCCTATGTATTTCGCAAATTGGAATGGAAACAGCATGGTCTTGCCCGACGAAGACGCGGCAAACATCTATCACACCAACGACGACGTGGAGGCTGATCCGCACACGGGCGTTACCGGCAAGGCGGAAAACAGGCTAAATGCGATTTACAACCCTGGTCCAGTTGATGCTGAACTGAAGTACGGCGGACTCTACGAATTTCGTGTGCGCTTGCGGGATCTAAGTGGAGGTGGACCGGAGATCGGCGCCGAGCCAAGAAACAAGACTCCATCGAACACAGTCGAACGTCGCTTCCGGCGATACGTCGCCCCCAATCAGCCCCGCATTGCCGATCTGGCCGCGAACACGGATACCGTTTCGCAGGTAGATGAGCTCAACATCCGCAGACCTCTGCTTGGTTATCCCGCGGCGGTCTATACCGACGGATACGCCGACCCCGTAGCCAAACTGATCGCTGCATCCAACGCCGCACTCGCGGCTCGAACAGGCCACGCCTTCGGTATTGCCGATCCGGACGTGAATCGCGTGCAAGTCACAGTCGAGGTTCAGACTTTGAAGATGGACAACCTGCTCAGCGTCTCGGGCAAAGAGAACTACGTCAACCTGTACACCACGAATTGCTTCTTCCCGCCGGTCAACAACGAAGACGACTTTGATGCAGAGCTGAACATCCCAATCGTCTACCGGGACTGCCCCGTGTTGCATACCGCTGAAAACGATAAGAACCTGACCGTCGACCTCGGGCTGCCGGCTAACATCAAGAGCATGGCCCAGATTGTGGTCCCCAAGGGACGCACGATCAGGCTAACCGTTCGGGCCGTCTGCGAAGACAAACCCGTCAACGAAAACTATTACGGTCTGCTCCAAAATGATGATGACGTGAAGCATGAGAAAGATGTGCGCTTCGGCCCCATCATTCAGATCATGACGTACAAAGAGTCGGAAAATGAGGAAGACCTGTTTCTGGATGTTGCGGGTGTGCCCAGGCTCCAGGGGATTTTCATGCAGCCGGATCCGCCACAGCTTTTTGACGGCACCGCCGTCTCACTGTTGTTGGGCCACCAAGTAGAAAAGCCGCCTGACATGATCGAGCGTCTGGCAAAACAACTGGGCCTCGAAAGCCGGGGGTTGACGCTTACCGGTCAAAAGGGCGAGCGAGTGCAGTTCGGTTGTTCCAATCGCATCAGGCATATTTTGTCGCCGGAAAATTCATCGCTCACTTTCGCTTCGAAGGGCGATCTGATGAACCATTGGCTCTGTTGCATCAGTCTGCAAATCGACCGCGACTGGACCTGGGACGCTCTCGAAGACAGGGCCTTTGTAATCAAGAGACAAAAACGATTCACCCGCGATGAAGAGCCCGCGGAGACCGAGTTCGACGAAGTCGGCGACATCGAAATAAGACACACGGCCCCGTTCGAGGCCCTCGAAGATTCCCAGCGTAACTACACACGGCTGGTCTTCATCGACGCCGTGGAACCGAAGAATCCGCGCCTGCAAGCCAAACCGCCGGCGCCTCCGGTAGTCCCCGATAAGCCGCGATTTCCTGACACCATCGAGGTGAGTTACAGCATCGAAACTCGCTTCAAGGCCGGACACGGCGTAGCCAATGACGGAAATGAAAACCAGGGTTGCCGCCTGCCCATCACCACGCCGCCGGCCCAGGTACCCAAGATCGTCTCGGCGGGAATCGCGCTCTCACCTTACGAGCGTAATCCGAAATACTCCGCCACTGAACCGCGCCGTCGTTATCTTTGGGTGGAATTTGCGGAGCCGGTCGATGATCCCAACGACCATTACTTCGCACGCATGCTGGCTTATGCTCCCGACCAGCTGATAAGCAACAATCGTCCGGAATTGTTTGTGGCGCCGGAAGAGCCGCCGCTGCCTGTCGAACCCGAGTACATCCGCTCCGTCCGCTCCGGCGCCACGAACGACCTGGCCGGCCTTAGAGCCATGCAGCCGATGGAGAAAGCGAAGGACAGCAACAGACACTACCTGCTGCCGTTGCCGAAAAACCTGCATGCCAATGCCGATGAGATGTTCGGGTTCTTCACTTACGAGTTCCGGGTGGGACATTACAAAGACGCGAGTACGCCTGAACCTGAAGACTTCGTGTGGTGTACGGCGCAGGGACGTTTCGGACGACGCCTGCGCGTAACCGGGGTCCAGCATCCGGCGCCGACGCTCACCTGCATGGTCGATCGCGATGAAGAGAAGGTGTATGTGTCGGCACCGTACGCGGTCGCTGTTTTCAACGGCAAGAACGTCACCGCCGATCCGCCGCGCACCCAGTTGTGGTGTCTCCTGTATGCGCAGGTAAGACAGGCAGACAACCGGGACAATCGCAACGTCCTTCTGGATGACAAACAACTCGACTGGCGCGTCCAGATCGAGCGCGAGAAGGAAGTCAACTGGTTCCTGAAATATAACGAGCGAGAGCGAAAGACGCTCAAGCACTTGAGCATTAACAACTGGAAGGACGAGCTGGACTACGCCAATTTCAAGCACGTTCTTAAACTAACCGATATTGAACGAGCAAATAAGGACGCTACGAAATACGGCACCGTGGTGTGGACCAACAAAGAGATCCATCAGTTGTTGGACGTCTATGGCCTTCCCGGAGATTCGCCTTTGAGTGTTTTGGTGGTCGAATTCCTACCCACTATCACCAGTTACGACGATCACATTCGTCCCGCCGGTCAGGAGGAAATGCGCGAGCTCCTCGGACGAGTCCGTCAGGAGATTTTCCGGAGCCAGAGTAATCTAATTAACTTGACCAAACTTTCGGCAACCGTAGGGTTGGCGACTGTGACGGGAGCAACCAACGCCGCGAGCGGTGTAACAGCAACCAACGCCTTGAGCGACACAGCGGCCAGCGGCGTCAGAGGGGTTGCGGCAGGGCAGTCAGATCCCGCGTCAGATTATCAGCAACGTCCAAGTCCGGTGAGCGAAGCACTCGGGCAAGTGCGCATACTGCGGACGTCACCTCTGACGGAGGTGCCATTCATCTGTTGCCCGGATTGTTAGAAGGACATAACGAGCGACTCACGTTGTAGGGATGTCCCTCCGTGTGCCACCCCTACAATGTGATGCGAGCTGTCATTTCCTCTGAACTCCGTTAGGCTACCTTTACTCGAACTCTCTGCATCATAGCCCCAGCAATAGAACCTCGCGCGGTCTCCCCCGCATTGGTCAGAGTAAGTTTACAAACTTGAGGCCAAACGTCGGTCTCGATCCGAAACCAAAGTACGCATGAACCCGTTAACGGCAGCTCTCGAAGTGCCGTGTCATCTGGAAGTGTGCTTCGCGACGGTAGGGAACACACAGTGCGCTAGAGTCAATGGGATTGTGTGCTGCGGGTCAGTGCACAAGCCTTCAAAGGAGAAACACAATGAAAAGACTCGGTATATTGGCCTTGAGCCGGCCGCGATCAAATCTGCTTGCAGCGTTGTCGACACCCTCGACAACCGCGGTTCTGATCTCAAGGATCGCGCCGATCGCAATCAGAGCGCTCTGCCTGACACTGTCTTTAATTTGTACTGGTGCTGCCTGCCTGGCACAGAACACTAGTGCCACTACGACTGGCTGGGTCGTGCTCCCGGTGGGTGAATACACTGCCCTCCGGCGTGCGGCCTTTCCGGCGGATGCAGAGCCCGTGCCGCCGCCAGTTGAGGCGACACTGACTCGCATCGACTATGACCTCAAGGTCGACGGCGATCTTGCTTCCGGGGAAGCTCGGCTCACGGTCGATGTAATAAAGGATGGTTGGGTGCGACTGGCAATGCCCGATGGTCTGATGGTCCGCGAGGCGCATCTCGACGGCCGCGAAGTCACGCTCGTCGCCCGTCCAAGGGAAAAGGGTCCGGGAGCCGGCGAGCTTCTCCTTTCCCGCGCTGGGCGATCCGTGTTGACCCTGAAAATCGTCGCCCGGGTTTCAACAGTAGCGGGAACGGAAATCCTTCAGCTTCCCGTCAGCAATTCGGCGGTTTCGCGCGCGAAGGTAGAGTTGACACGCCAGGGCGTCGACGTACGCATCACCGGCGGGCTGCTCCTGGAGCACTCCGACACGGCATCTGGAAGCAGTTGGATTGCAAACGGACGCGGTAACGAACCTCTGACCTTTGCCTGGAAGCGCCGAGAGGACGATCAACGCGCCAGCCAAGCGCTGCGGCTGCGGGGAGCGGTCACCGAATTGGTCGGCCTGGGCGAAGATGTGACTCAAATCAGCGCCGAGGTTCAACTTGAGGTGTTGCAGGGTCTCGCCTCGGACGTTCACGTGCAGTTGCCGGAACAGTTCAACGTGAATCAGGTTTCCGGAGCAACGGTTGCTGACTGGGATGTGACGTCCGGGGATCTAAAAGTCACTTTCATTGAGCCGGTGCAGAACACGGCGCGGTTTACCGTGAGCGGAGAACTGCGACTGCCGCGGGCCGGCAGGCTTGACGTGCCGCTGATTAGGCTTCCGACTGTCGAGCGCGAGACCGGAGGTGTAGCTGTCGAGGTGCTTGGCGCAGGTGAGATCAAAGAGCGACTGGCAAGTGGACTGGAAGAAGCCGAAGCCTCGGAGTTGGGCCAACTGATATCGAGCCGGCAATCACCATCGCTGGTCGCATTTCGTCTGCCACCAGCGGAGGGGAAATCGCACCGGGCGCTTTCGCTCAACGTGGCGCGCTACACACCCCAGGCCGTGCTCACGGCGAATGTCGAAGAAGCCGAGTACAGCGCGCTAATCACCGCGGACGGAAAGATGTTGGTGCAGTCGCGATTCGCGGTGCGCAACAACCAGCGAAACTTCCTCAAGCTCAATTTACCCTCGACCGCTGTGCTATGGAGCGCTTCGGTAGCCGGCCGTCCAATCAGACCGGGACGTGCTCCAGATGGGTCACTACTGCTTCCGCTGGAAAAAACGAGAACGGGAGAGGACGCCGCTGCCTTCATGGTCGAAGTTTCATATCTTGATCGCGCGCAGCCGTGGAACGATAAAGGCCGTGTTCGACTCTCATTGGTGACTGTAGATTTGCCTATTTCGAAATCCCACTTGTTGTTGCACCACTCGCCACTTTTTCGTTTGATGTTGCTGTCTGGTGTCTCCGGGAGTTTTCGCGTCGAGCCTTACCGGGCCTCGGAATCGGGAGCGCTCCGGCTGATCGCTGGTCCGCCTTCCGCGAGCGCAATGACCGTCTCCGAAGTTGCCGCAGTCGCTTTGTCACAGACTGCGAGCGCAGACGCGACGAAGCTGGTCACGCATCTACACGATACCAAACGCGGGTCTAAGCCGGCGCGCAATCTTCCCCTACGCTTTGCTTTCCCACACTTCGGTCCTTCTATCTTCCTGGTAGCGGAACTGACTAGTGAAAACCAAACGCCGGTTGTGGAGCTTGATTTCCAACGTGACAAAAAGCGAGGTGTGAAATGAAAGGTTCGATAATTCTCATACTAATCTTAACGACCGTGGCCCATGGCCAGCAGAGGAATTTGCCGTTCGACGCCGCGCTCCCAGCACCGGGCTCATCGGGCACTGTGACGCTGCCGCTAGCGGAGTATAACCGGCTCAGCGAACTCGCCGCGCGCAAGCTAAAGGCGCCGGACGCGCCACCCCTTCCATTCGTCTTGTCGCGCGCTGCTTTCAAGCTCCGCGTCGAAGACCAGAGGCTGGTTGGCACCGTGGATATCGATGGCGCCGTACTGGAGAAAGGGTCGACGAAGGTCCCTCTCACAACCGGTCTCACGATTCTTGAGGCACGGCAGTCTGGTAGTCCGCTACCCTTACTGCAGGAAGGATCAACCCACTCGGCGCTCATAAACGGGCCGAACCGCTTTTCGGTGTCTCTAAACGTCGCTTCCACTCTCACAATAGAGGCCGGACGCGCATCGTTTGTCGTGCCCGTTCCGTCGGCCAGCAGCTCACTGCTTAGCCTCGAGCTAGCGGGCAACCATGCGGATGTGCGGGTCGAGCCGGGCTTGATTACAAGCAGGACAACACTGAACGGTCGCACCATCATCGAGGCGACGCTGGAACCCGGTAAGCCCGCGCGAGTATGGTGGACCACCAGAGAAATTGCGGCGCCCGTCGCTCAACGCGAAGTGCGTTTTCTTTCCGACATCAAGGCGGTGGTTTCGGTCGGCGACTCGCAAATGCGCATCACCGCTCTTTGTGACCTCACGGTCATTCAAGGTGAAGCCGCCGAGTTTAGGATGCCGATGCCGCCGGGCTTTGAGCTGACTGAAGTGACAGGCAGCACGCTTGATTCCCAAGATATCCGGGACGGTGTGTTGATTCTGAGAGTCCGCGAGCCCGCCCGCCGCAACCATCAGTTTCTGGTGGCCATCGAGCGCACAAACCGGGAAACCAAAGTGGAGGCGCCTCTGCTTGCCTTCGCAGGCGCGCAGCGCGAAATCGGCGAGGTGCTGGTTGAAGGGGTTGGCGCCATGGAATTGACGCCGTCAGAGAGCGGAGGCTTGCGACGCATGGATGTCCGAGAAGCAGCGGCCATCGCCCGATCCCTCACGCGCTTTCCTCTACAGGCAGCCTTTCGTTACAACCGGCGGCCGGGGGACACGCCCAAACTCCAGCTCGAATGGACCCAGTTCCCCGATAGTCAGGTACTTTCAGCCGTAGCCGAGCGCGCCACAATCACCACCTTGACTAATGTGGAAGGAAAATCTCTCACGGAAGTGACCCTGCGAGTGCGAAACCACGCGCAGCCCTTCGTCAGGGTGGAATTGCCGCCCGGCGCTACGCTCTTGTCGGCAGAGGTCGAAGGCGAAAGGGTCAAGCCGGCGCTCGGCCCAGATGGCAGTCGCGTCCCACTACTCCGCGCCGGGTTCAATCCTGCCGGTGCTTACACGGTATCGTTTGTGTACCTGAATTCAGGGATACGCTTCGGGAAGAGTGGCGCTTATGAGATGGGACTTCCGAAGCTGGATATTCCTGTCAACTTGTTGACATGGGAGATCTCGCTGCCGGATCGGCTTGAAGTGCGGCAATTCGGCGGGAACGCGCTCGCGGCTGAGCTCTTTCCGGCAGCGGCCCACAATTTTCTGGCCTTTAGTGTGGACGGCACTGAAAAGGATTCGAACGTCTGGGCTCAAACCGGTGTCAACCTCGGTGAATTGGGGGCGGGACAAATAGGCGGGATCGTCGTGGACCCGAATGGTGCTGTAGTCGCTAACGCGATGGTCACCGTAATCAATACGCAAACGGGCGCAAGTCTCACTACCAACTCTGATGGAGACGGGCGTTGGGTGGTTTCAGGCATGCAGCCTGGGGCCGTAAAGGTCACCGTTGCTTCTCCAGGCTTTAGCAGCGCTCAGCAAGAACTTGAACTGGCGGCATCCAAGCCGGCTCGGCTGGGGACAACGCTTCAAGTCGCCTCCGTCAACGCGACGGTGCAGATAACAAGCGGTGCGAGCGACTTGGGACGGGAGAGCCGAAGGATCGAGGATCAGGCGCGCAAGAACAAGGCGGCGCAAATCAATGCACCGTCGCAGAATGTCTTTAATCTGCAGCGCCGGGTGGCTGGTGTTCTCCCGGTTCAAGTTGACGTTCCGCGCGCTGGCAAATCTTATCGATTCGTTCGCCCACTGGTGTTGGAAGAGGAGACAAAGATTACGTTCCAATACAAATCGAAGTAGCGTGGTGCTTCACCCTTCACGCTGAAAGCCTGAGATGTAATAGGGCCACTCAACCAGCGCCGAAGGCGCGGCATAAGGTAGCCAGGGGCAAGCGCGCAGCGAAGCGAAGCGCGCCGCCCCTGGATCGCACCAAGT
>CAZVHN010000158.1:0-3071 GCA_964626895.1 uncultured Chloracidobacterium sp.
TGAAAGACTTGCCGGGCGTTCGCTATCACGTGATTCGTGGAACGCTTGATTCCGTTGGAGTAGCGGATCGCAAGCAGGGCCGCTCGAAATACGGCGCCAAGCGACCAAAAGCTGGGGCCGGAGCGAAATAGCTGGAACGGTGCCGGGAGGTGCCGGAACGAATAAAACGATAACTGAGAAGTCTTGACTGACACCTGAGACCAATCGATATGCCAAGAAGAAGAGTTGCTGAGAGACGAGAAGTACTTCCGGATCCGATCTACAACAGTCCGCTGGTGACGAAGTTTATTAGCGGTGTCATGTGGGGTGGTAAGAAGTCAGTGGCCGAAGGCATTTTTTATGATGCCATGCGCCAAGTGGGTGATAAGACGGGGGAAGAGCCTCTCAAAGTGTTCAAGCGCGCGATTGATAATGTGAAACCGACTGTAGAGGTCAAGTCGCGCCGGGTTGGCGGTTCCACTTATCAGGTGCCTATTGAGGTCCACCAGGAGCGTCGCGGGGCGCTGGCGATTCGTTGGATTGTCTCTTACGCCCGCGGACGTGGCGAGAAGACCATGACCGACCGTCTGGCGGCAGAGATTCTCGATGCGGCCAACAACCGGGGCAACGCTGTAAAGAAGAAAGACGATACGCATCGCATGGCGGATGCCAACAAGGCGTTTGCCCATTACAAGTTCTAGAAGGACAGTAATAAGTGACAAGTAATAAGTAATAAGAAAAGGCATTTACTAATCACTCATCATTTATCACTTATCACGAGACAATGGCCAAGCAAGATCTAAACCTGACTAGGAATATCGGCATCATGGCGCACATTGATGCCGGTAAGACCACCACCACCGAACGCGTCCTTTATTACACGGGCATTACGCACAAGCTTGGCGAAGTGCACGAGGGTACGGCGACGATGGACTGGATGGAGCAAGAGCAGGAGCGCGGGATTACGATTACCAGCGCCGCAACAACCTGTTACTGGGAGCGAAACGGTGTCGATCATCGCATAAACATCATCGACACTCCCGGTCACGTCGACTTCACCATGGAGGTTGAACGTTCCCTGCGTGTGCTCGACGGCGCGGTGGCTGTGTTTGACGGAGTTGCCGGCGTTGAGCCGCAGTCGGAAACTGTTTGGCGGCAAGCTGATAAGTACGGCGTGCCGCGAATTTGCTTTATCAATAAGCTCGATCGGGCCGGCGCATCGTTTGATCAATCATTTGAATCGATTATCACCCGCCTTGGTGCAAACCCCGTCGCAATCCAAATTCCTATCGGCCTTGAGGATCAGCTCAAAGGCGTCGTCGACTTAGTTTCGATGAAGGGTTTGATTTGGAGTGACGAGAGTAAGGGCGCGGAGTATGAGACGGCCGAGATTCCTGAGGATCTCAAAGAAGCTGCTGCGGCTGCGCGGGAAAAGCTGGTTGAGGCGGTTTCGTCCGTTGATGACGGCCTGATGCATAAGTATATCGAGGGCGAGCACATCTCTGAGGAAGAGATTCGGAAGGCGCTGCGTAAGGGAACGCTCGAGTTGAAGCTGGTTCCCGTGGTAACGGGCTCAGCGTTTAAAAATAAGGGCGTGCAAACTTTGCTGGATGCCGTGGTTGATTATCTGCCGTCGCCCCTCGACATTCCACCGGTTGAGGGAGTGAATCCCAAGACTGGGGAGATTGAAGCTCGTCCGCCCGATGCTCGCGCGCCGTTTTCAGGGCTTGTTTTCAAGATCATGGCCGACAAGCATCTTGGCCAGTTGTCTTTTGTTCGCATTTATAGCGGCACGATCAAGGCGGGCTCTTACGCCTACAATCCAATCAAAGAGACCAGAGAACGCGTCGGCCGTCTGATGCGAATGCACGCGAATAAGCGCGAAGACATCGAAGATGCGAGCGCAGGCGAGATCATTGCCATTGGGGGCATGAAGCAGGTAACCACAGGCGACACGGTTTGTGATGAGAATAAGCCGATCATTCTGGAGCGGATGGAGTTTCCAGCCCCGGTGATCCGCGTGGCCGTCGAGCCCAAGACGCGCCAGGACCAGGACAAACTTGGAGTGGCCTTGAATCGGCTGGCCCAGGAAGATCCTTCTTTCAATGTTTCAACCGATCCGGAGACTGGACAGACGATCATCGCTGGTATGGGCGAACTTCATTTGGAAATCATTGTCGATCGTATGAAGCGCGAGTTTGGAGTGGAAGCAAATGTGGGCAAGCCACAAGTCGCATACCGCGAGACAATTACTCAACCGGCCTCCGGCAAAGAAATCTACAAGAAACAGACCGGCGGTCGCGGCCAATTTGGACACGTTGAGATTGAGATCGAGCCGGCGCCAGGCGAAGGCTTCGTATTCGAGAACAAGATTACAGGCGGCGCGATCCCCAAGGAGTACATCAAGCCTGTCGAGCAGGGAATTAAGGACGCAATGGAGCGTGGCTTCCTCGCGGGGTATGAGTTGGTGGACATCAGGGTGCGCTTGGTCGATGGTAATTACCATGAGGTCGATTCGGACGAGCGCTCGTTCCACATTGCCGGCTCGCTGGCGTTTCAGGACGCGCTGCGAAAGGCCAAGCCGGTGTTGCTCGAGCCGATCATGCGCATTGAGGTTGTAACGCCCGACGAGTACATGGGCGCGGTCAACGGCGACCTGCTTCGAAGACGCGGACAGATCGAAAAAACCGAGCCTCGACCCGGCGGTGCGCAGGTGATCACTTCATTCGTGCCCCTTTCAGAGATGTTTGGTTATACGACTGATCTGCGTTCAGCCACCCAGGGACGTGCGACATCCACAATGCACTTTGAGCGCTACGAACACGCGCCAAAGAGTGTTGCTGAAGAAGTAATTGCAAAGGTTCAGGGAGTGGCGAGCAAGTAAAGAGCCGAATCTTTTAACAGGTGGGCGTTGCCCGTGGTTGGTTCGCTTAAATAAGGAGCGAGACAAAAATGTCTAAGGAAAAATTTGACCGTAGTAAGCCGCACGTGAACATCGGGACTATTGGGCACGTGGATCACGGGAAGACGACGTTGACGGCAGCGATCACGAAGGTGCTGGGGAAGAACAATCCGAAGGTGAAGTTCGTGGC
>CAZVHN010000159.1:0-4635 GCA_964626895.1 uncultured Chloracidobacterium sp.
GGCGCCCTGGGCCTCGTATTTGGCCTGACCCTGCAGGTGTGGACTTCCGCTTACGACTGGCCGTTGAATGTAGGCGGCAAACCGTTTAACTCATTTCCCCTGTTCATTCCTGTAGCGTTTGAGTTAACCGTGCTCTTTTCCGGATTGATTGCGATCGCCGTGCTGTTCGCCCGCCATCGCATGTGGCTGTTTAGCAAGAAACGGGTCTTTGCACGAGTGACTGATGATCGCTTTGTGCTGGTGCTGAAGCAGTCTGATGCTTCGTTCGATATCGACAAGGCAGTCAAGTTGTTTGCCCGCCACAACGCGATCAATGTGGAGGAAGGGGACCAGTTTGTATGAGAAGGACGCTTACCTGGGCTGTCCTGATTCTGTTGCCACTGATGGTCATCGGTGGTGTGCGGGTGATGAGCCGCGACGTCAGCGTGCGAAATCATGAGTGGCCCACGCAGATGCAGTATTCGCCCGCGTCCCGCTCGCAGACGGCGAATCCGATATTGCCTTATCAGATGACTGAACAACCACCGGTGCCGGGAACAATGCCACGAGGTTTCCAGCCGTTTCACTATGGATCTGATCAGACGGAAGCGGATCGCGCCGGTCGGGAGTTAACAAATCCTTTTCCCGCAACACCGGACAATCTGGCGCGAGGGCAGTACATATTTGCGAACTACTGCGCGGTCTGTCATGGCGCGACGGGTGCGGGCGACGGCCCAATTATTCCGAAGTATCCTAATCCGCCTTCATACCAGATTGAGAAGTCGAAGACCCTGCCCGATGGCGCGATGTTTCATGTGATTACGCTGGGCCGGAACAACATGCCTTCGCATGCGGCGCAGGTGTCGGCGGACGATCGCTGGAAGGCGGTCCTTTACATTCGGAAACTGCAGGGGAAGTAGGAACTTTTCACCACAGAGGACACAGAGGAAAAGCAGAGATTGCTCGCAGAGTTATGTCAGACAAAAACTTCATAAGCAGTCGCGAACAGAAAATTCTTTTCGTCATGCTTGGCATCGGCGTGATTGGGTTCGCCGCTGGGCTTTACACAAACGATGCGCGCCTGTGGCCAAGCTTGCTGGTTAACGCATTCTTCTTTCTCACGCTCGGGCTTGGCGCCGCCGTTTTCGTCAGCATCAATCACGTTGCCAACGCCGGTTGGGCCACAGCCATCCGTCGCGTTCCCGAAGCGATGATGAGTTATTTGCCGCTCGGCGCGCTCGGGATGCTCGCGCTCTTCTTTGGTCGGTCCACGTTATATGAAGGAACACACGTGACGTTCGAGTACAACGGCAAGCCGATGGCGTTCAAGAACGCGTACCTCAGCACGCCGTTCTTCTTCTCGCGCATGGCTGTATTCCTCGGTCTCTGGGTGTTGCTCGCATGGCTGATCAAGAGAGAATCACGCCGGCAGGATCTGGATGGCAGTGTTGAGCATACGGCCAGGAGTAAACGGTACGCGGCAATCTTTCTCGCGGTTTTTGCCCTGACTTTTACGTTCGCCAGTTTTGACTGGCTGATGTCGATCGAGCCCCTCTTCTATAGCACCATTTATGCGTTCTACGTGATCTCGGGATTACTGTTGAGCGGGTTTGCTTCGATCGCTGTGCTGGTAATTCTGTTGCGCCGGCGCGGCTTCCTGCCGGAAGTCAATGAGAACCATCTGCACAATCTCGGCAAACTCGTTTTCGGGTTTTCCACCTTCTGGGCTTACATCTGGCTGTGCCAGTACATTCTGATCTACTACGCCAACCTGCCGGAAGAAACCATCTACTACCTGAGAAGAATGCAGACGCCGGGTTGGAAGGCGCTTTTCTTTCTGAACATCTTTCTCAACTGGCTCATACCTTTTGCTTTGCTACTGTCGCGCGGCGCCAAAAGCAACGAAGGTTGGCTGCTGCTCGCCTGCGGCGTTGTGTTGCTTGGACACTGGGTTGATTTGTACCTGATGATCCTTCCGGGTCTTGAGCTTTCGCCGCTGGTCGGATTTGTCGATGTCGCACTTGTCGCCGGGTTCGCGTCGCTCTTCTTACAGACCTTTGTCACAAGCTTAGGAAAAGTCTCACTGCTCGCGAAGAACGATCCATATCTTGAAGAGAGTCTCTGGCACGAGCCGCGCGTTGTGCCTGAGCAGTAAGAGATGAGCGCCAAAGGCGGGAAATGTAATAGCCTGGCAAGGCCCTGGGTCAGGGTCGATGAATTTATCGCCATAATCACTTAATCATCAGGGGATATTCCGCAACCAGCGACCGAGAGCTATCAACCCCATTGCAGTAACTCAGTGTGTTTATTAGGCGTAACCTCGCGGAATACGTCTTGCTCGTAAGTGAATGGGCAGTAGACCGACCGTCAGGGACAGTTTGTTAGCACCACCTGCGTTAGTGGTGGGTCGTTTCATTAGTTCTTATGCGAAGCCAGATCACAATCCAGCGCAGCGATCCCTTGCTGCCAACAAAGACTTTGATCGGCAAGACGCCGGCTCGCTTCAAACACTTGAAGCATATGATCGGCAACACGCCTCTACTCTCTATTCGATTTTCGTTCAAAGGAAAAGAGCGCGTCATCTATGCCAAGGCCGAGTACCTCAACATGACCGGCAGCATCAAGGACCGGATGGCGTTTCACATCCTGAAAAAGGCATACGGAGAGGGGCGAATTCAGCCCGGAGATACGATCGTCGAAGCCACTAGCGGCAACACAGGCATTTCCTTTGCCGCGATCGGCCGGGCGTTGGGCCATCAAGTAGTCATCTTCATACCTGACTGGATGAGTCAGGAGCGAGTCGCGTTAATCAAAAGTCTGGGCGCGAAAATCGTTCCGGTCAGTCGTGAACAAGGTGGATTTCTGGGCAGCATCCGTATGACTGAAGAGTTCGCTCAGCGTGCCCAAAATGTTTTCCTGCCCGCACAATTCGCCAATCTGGCAAATGTCGAAGCGCACGAGCAGACCACCGGACCGGAGATTTGGTGGCAACTTTGCGCTCACTCGATCACGCCCGATGCGTTTGTCGCGGGGGTCGGCACTGGTGGCACAGTCATGGGCGCGGGAAAATTTCTACGGCAGCATAACCCCGCGATCAAACTGTATCCGCTTGAGCCCGCCGAATCACCGACGCTTTCTACTGGACGCAAGGTTGGCCGGCATCGCATTCAAGGCGTCTCCGACGAATTCATTCCCGCGATTCTCGACCTTGAAAAACTTGGCCCAGTAGTCAGTGTGCATGATGGTGACGCGATCTTAATGGCTCAGAAACTCGCCGCCAGTCTAGGCCTCGCAGTTGGCATCTCTTCGGGCGCGAACTTTATCGGCGCGTTGATGGCCCAGAACGAACTCGGCGATGAAGCCGTGGTTACGACTGTATTTCCTGATGACAACAAGAAGTATCTCAGCACGGATCTGCTTCGCAATGAGCCCGTGAAGGACAGTTACCTTGCGCCGGAAGTCGAGTTGCTAAGTTATGAGGCCTTCAAACGAGTTTGTTACACGTGCTTTGACGGCGAAGAGTGACTCGCTGGGGCAGTTGGAAACAAACAAGACTGTTAGAGAGTTGGCGCTGGAGATTCTCGGCGCGACGCGAGTGTTCGAAAAGATGAGCATCGACTATTGCTGCCGAGGTAAACATGGAACCGTCGGCCGAAGGAGTTCTAGTTACTTAGCCGAGCGGCTGAATAAGGCTACCTTACGCCCGCGCCCGCCAAGTTCGCTGATTGTCGGAAACCAAAAGTAACCCCCAGCGCGTTTGTGCGGCCGACGTTTCCCAGGCTGAACTCAGTGCGAGTGGATGGCAGGAGCCGACTTCAGGTACTCAGCACGCAACAGAAAACTGCCCTCCGTGACGATGCGATCTCCGACAGCCAAACCTTCCACGACGGGGTAGCGGCCGTTGACTTCCGGACCAAGTCGGACTGGCCGCATCACAAATACGTTTGGCTCTTTCGTCGCCACAAACACCACCTGCTGGTTGTTGACGTTCTGAACTGCAGCCTTTGCTACGGTCGGCGCCGTAGTCTCCGCACCACCCACGGTAGCAAACGCCACGTTCACGTACATGCCAATCTTCAGCTGCTGACCGGGGTTTGCCAGTTCGACGCGAACCTGCCCCGTGCGTGTGGCCGTATCCAGAATCGGGTCCACGTAGGAGACTTGCCCACGAAAGATCCTCCCGGGATAAGCTTCAGTAGTAATGCTAGCGCCACTCCCGATCCGAATTCGCCCAAGGTCCTTCTCGTAAACCTGACCCACAACCCAAACGCTGGAAAGATCGGCAATACGCAAAATCTCCTTGTTCGCTTCTACCACTTCTCCCGGATTCGCAGAGCGCGCAATGACCGATCCTGTGACGGGAGCAGGCAGAGAGACCTCCGAGTTGACCTGGGATGATGACTTGAGCCCACTCACCTGCTGCTGGCTCAGACCGAGCAGTAGGAGCTTTTGTCGCTGGGACGCGATTTCGGATTCTGATGTTTTGAACTTTGTCGTGGCCTGTTCCAATTCTTCCCGGCTAGCCGCGCCAATTTCTACCAACGCGGTCGTGCGTCGATTATGCTTGTGATGCTCTTCCAGATCAGCAAGCGCCGCCAGGTAACTTGATTGGGCCATCGCCAGTTCATTGCTGAATATCACCGCGAGAGTCTGCCC
>CAZVHN010000160.1:0-6335 GCA_964626895.1 uncultured Chloracidobacterium sp.
CACGGCGCATCGATGCCATGCGCCCGGCATACATCGGCAGCAGGTGCAACTCGTCTCCGATTGGTTCTGGTTTCGGGTAGACCACGATGTCGACATTTCGCGCTTTGAGTCGTCGCCGTCTGCGCACGAATCCAAACGGAAAACGGGTGGAGAGTTCGAAGCCATTGATGAACACGTGGCCACGCGCGGGGAAAAGTTGCACCACTCGCTGCTCTGCGGCCGCCCCATGAGGAACGTAAGTAAAATAAGCTAGCGCACGCTTGTGATGCGGCTTTCGTTTCAGTCGGCGCTTCCTACCCTCTTTGGAACTCGTTGGTCCGCGCGCTTCTACCAGAACTGAGAACGAAGGCAGGACGCGCTTTGTGTTTCGCAGGGTCACTATCACCGGAGCGGGTTCGCCCGCAAAAATGTGGTCGGGAAAGCGTGCCGAGACCACCAGGTCGCGCAGTGAAGTTCTGGCGGCGACCCATCCCACGAATAGTGTCGAACAAAGAAGAGCGAAAACAAGAAACAGCAGGTTGTTTCCCGTGTTCCAGGCAGCCAGACCGACAATGGAGACGATAGCAATGAAGATTGCCCCCCCGGTCGTGACTTCAATGGGCAGATCAAGTCCAGCCATCTCCAGACGAGCGGACCGAGCCAGCGGGGGGACGATGAAAACCAGGATCAATCCGGCGATGATCAGCGACAGTAATGCGCCGGCGGTACTTAGGCGGCTGTCATTAGTCTGCCGGGCGAGAACTGATACCAGGGCGGCGGCCAGGCCGGCGAGAACTAGCAGGGTCCCGAAGAATGCATTGCGCCACCTTGCGAAAAAAGAGGGGGAGACGCGGAGAGCAGGAGACGGGGGGAAGGGGGGACGCGGAGACGCGGAGACACGGGGATCGTGCCTGCTAGCATCGCCGATCGCTGGCTTTGAGCTTGAGTCCGCTTGCCGTTCGGGCATGAAATTCTTTCAACACTTACGAACTTGCCCTAATCCGTCTACTCCTCGCCGCGTCTCCGTGTCTCCGTGTCTCCGTGTCTCCGTATCCGTCACAGTGGCACGCTGACCGTTTTCATGATCTCTCGCAGAACGGCTTCCGCTTCCTCGCTGCGCCGCAGGGCCGAAGCAAAACGCGAACTAACGAGAATCCGGTGGGCAAATACTGGCAGCACGAGTCGCTTGACGTCGTCAGGAATGCAGTAGGATCGTTCTTCCGTGAGGGCGAGCGCCTGGGCCGCCCGGAACAGCGCCAGACTTCCGCGGGGGCTAACGCCGAGATCGAGCATCTCGGAATCGCGTGTGGCTGCAACGATGCTCATCAAGTACTCGACCAGTGCGTCATCGACGGAAACTGCGGAAACGCTGCGTTGCAACTCTACTACTTCCTCCGCGGACATCACCGGAACCAGATCGTCAAGGGGATCGGCCCGCTCGCGATCGCGAAGGATTTGTTTCTCTTCTCGCAGATCGGGATAACCCAATCTCAACCGCAGCATGAAGCGATCGAGCTGAGATTCCGGTAGCGGATATGTTCCGTGATGCTCGATGGGGTTCTGCGTTGCCACCACCATAAAGGGCCCAGGCAGCGGATGCGTTACTCCTTCAACCGTGACCTGCCTCTCGGCCATTACCTCCAGAAGCGCCGACTGAGTTTTCGGCGTCGTTCTATTGATTTCGTCGGCCAAAACGACATTTGCAAAAATCGGGCCCGGTTTCCATTCGAATAAACCGGAATGCTGGTTATAAACCGATAGCCCGATGACGTCTGAAGGTAGGAGGTCGGAAGTAAACTGTATGCGTTGAAATCTGCAGTCGAGGGCCCGTGCAAGGGCCTGAGCGAGAGTAGTTTTGCCCACGCCGGGTACGTCTTCAACCAGCAGGTGCCCCCCGGCAATCAAAGTAACAATGGCCAGGCGAAGGGCTTCCGGTTTGCCTTTTATGACCGTTTCGACTGCTTGCTGCAGCCTATCGATTTTGTCGACGGCCTCAGAAGCTACTAACGGGCCCTGCCCGTCCACTGGTTGCAGGCGTCTCATCACTATTATTTCATGGCTCCAGAACTCTGCATTTATTCTACATGCTAAAATTGTAGTAGACTACCCCGGTTCCACAACATTGCGCGATCTCCGGCGCACAATGGAATCCCGGAACCTAAGACCGGTTGGGACGTGTAATAACCGCGAGGATTAGCATGAAATCAAATAATACAAATCGCAATCGTGAGCGAGGCTTTTCGCTTATCGAATTAATGATCGTGATTGCAATCATCGGTATTTTGATCGCTGTCGGTGTGACGGGATGGCGAGCTGCAGTTCGCGCCGCTAATGAAGCCGCGGCCATCAAGACTCTCAGAACAGTCGCCGAGCAGCAGATGCTTTACTACAACGCGCACCAGCGCAGCAGTTTTGGCTCTTTTGACGAAATGTTGAAAGAGAATCTGCTTGATACCCGCTTCGCCGGCACGACACCTGTGGTAGACGGGTACGTTTACAATATGAGGGTGATCCCGAAGTCAACAACCCAGCAGGCCGGATTCGCGGTCAATGCCGACCCCCAGGTATCCGAAGGTGTGGGCGCAACGGGGAAGAACCACTTCTATATGGACTCAGAAACCAACACGATCCACGTCAACGAGACCCAACCAGCTGCGATCAGCGATCCTCCCATTGGGCAGTAACAAAGGCTACTCGAATCGCAAAGTAGAAATCGGCATGAGAGAGCGCTTTCAAAAGCGCTCTCTTTCATTTAGTAGGCTCTTAGTTAATTCGACCGACGTAACGATCCACGAAATTCCACGAAACGTCACCCCACTGGGATTTCGTGTTGGTTCGTGTAACTTCGTGGATCGTGTCTTGAGTTTAAGTCTGGTTACTATTTCGCTGCTAGCTTCTTGGCAATCTCGGTCGTGTGCCGGCCCTGAAAGCGCGCTATCGCGAGTTCGTTCTCGCTGGGCTGTCGCGATCCGTCCCCGCCGGCCATAGTGGAGGCGCCATAAGGAGTACCGCCAGTAATCTCGTCCATTTTCATCAAGCCCTGCTCCGCGTAGGGTACGCCGACAATCACCATGCCCTGGTGAAGCAGGGTGATGTGAAAGCTGATAAGCGTCGTTTCCTGCCCGCCATGCTGCGTCGCAGTCGAGGTAAAAACGCCGCCCACCTTTCCAACGAGAGAGCCTTTCATCCACAGGCCTCCAGTCTGATCCAAAAAATTCCGCATTTGCGCACACATATTGCCGAAGCGCGTCGGGGTGCCGAAGATGATCGCGTCGGAATTGGGCAGTTCATCGACGGTAGCGATAGGCGCCTCTTGGTCCAGCTTTGCCCCGGACTTGCGAGCCACCCCTTCCGGCATCAATTCAGACCCGCGCTTAATGGACACCTTAGCGTCGGCCACCCCGCGAGCACCCTCTGCAACCGCCTTTGCGAGGGTCTCGACATGACCATACATGCTGTAATAAAGAACCAGTACCTGCGTCATCGCAGGTCACCTCCCCATGTGTTTTCCGGATCTTGGCTAGCGACGGTACCTATCCCTGTGAGGGCACCAACCTTCTTCCTCTTAGGCCGAGGTCCTCGCCTAGCACTTCCAGCCAAGTCGCTCGGACTCAGGACGAAGCGTAAGCAAGGCGAGCTGGGACGGAAATCAACTCGCCTGTTTCGATGGTATAGGCCGTAAGCTGATAACCGTAAACGCAGCCGGTATCCAGACCGAGCGCCATCTTCCCGCGCCGGGGTTCCGGGGCTGGCCAATGGCCGAATAGCACGACCTTTTCGCCGTCATAAACGTCGTACCAGGGCGTCCCGTCTTTGCTCTCGCGATCTTCTCCCAGCGTTCGTATTTGAGTTAAATCTTCGGTGGTCTGGGATTGCAGTTCCACGTTCGGGCGCAAGCCGGCATGAACCACCAGGTGCCTTCCCAAATCGATCATGAATGGCAGCGAGTTGAGATACGGTACGAAGCGATCTTTCTCCTCGTTTAGTTCCTTGTTGGTTTCCTTCTGAGAGGACTTGAGTTCGACTTCGTCTCCATTCCAGTGGCGGCGCAACGCCAGATCGTGATTACCGATCACGGTTGCGAATCGCGAGTCTGTCATAAAGAGTTCCAGTACTTCCCGGTTTTTCGGTCCTTTCGTGATGAGATCGCCAACCGACACAATCCGGTCACTCGCTCCAAAATCTAACTGATCCAACAAGTCCATCAGTTCATCGTAACAGCCATGAATGTCACCGACGACGATTGTTCGTGACTCCATTTAACCTCCCAATTGTCCGTTCTTGGCCTACCGGCGAGCAACTTCCTCGGGCTTTAGTTCTCTTGCTCTTACAAACGACTCCAGGACACCCTTTTCTGTCAGGATCTTGTCCCATTTTTTGCTGCTTAGTAACACTTTTGCCAGCGAGGCCGTAGGCATGTGCTGGTCGACACCCACCAACAGCGCCAGCAGTTCCTCCATTCCGGGATTGTGACCAACAAGTAGTACAGATTTCCGGTCATCCTCAATTTGCGATGTGATTTCGAGCAACCGCGTGGGGCTTGCTTCGTAGACACGCTGGTCAAAACGCAGTTCAGGCGAACGCCGGGCCGCACGCAGGACGAGATCGATGGTTTGTCGCGCGCGTACCGCTGGGGAACTGATCACTAAATCTATGGTAACATTCTGCCTCGCTATGAATTTCCCGACCATTTCGGCCGCTTTTCGTCCACGGTCGTTGAGAGGTCTTTCGAAATCCGCAAGAGCCGCGTCTTTCCAACTCGACTTCGCATGCCTTAGCAGGAGCAGTGTTTTCATGAACGCTATTCACCTCCATGGACCGTTCACATTCGCGTAACATCGTTGAGTCAAAATGCCCGCTATGATTCCGTATGGTCGACACCGATTCCCTGGCAAACTCTTCGTGGTCGAGGGCACAGATGGGAGCGGCAAATCGACTCAGCTAATGTTGCTGTACCAATGGCTAAAGGCCGAAGGTTATCCAGTCTTTTTTTCTGAATGGAACTCGTCCCCGCTGGTCAAGGATACGACTAAACGAGCGAAGAAACGACATCTTTTTACACCGGCGACTTTTTCCCTTCTTCACGCAACGGATTTCGCCGACCGCACCGAGCGCGACATCATCCCCCCATTGAAAGCGGGGGCAATCGTACTGGCCGATCGTTATATCTATACTGCTTTCGCCCGCGACGTGGCGCGCGGCTGCGATCCGGCGTGGGTTCGCGACGTTTACAAGTTTGCTGTGAAGCCCACAATCGCCTTCTTTTTTCGCGCGCCACTCGACATCGCTATTGATCGTATAGTTTCAGGTAGGCCCCAGTTAAAATACTACGAGGCGGGTCTTGATATGGGTTGGGCAGAGAACCCCGAAGAAAGTTTCACGCTCTTCCAGGGCAAAATCTTGGGTGAATACGATCGCATGGTTAGTGAGTTTGGGTTAACTCTAATCGATGCCACGCGTTCGATCGAACAGCAACAGCAGGAAGTTCGGCAACTCATCAAGAGTCATCTCGAAAACAGGCGGTTCAGATCCCATTAAGAAAAAACTGTTTTACGGCACGCCACTACCACATACTCAGGATGAGGAATACAGTGGCAAACTGATTGTGATCGAGGGGACCGATGGTGTGGGGCGATCCACCCAGATTGCTCTTCTGCGCACCTGGCTGGAGTCGCGAGGACACGCGGTTCTCGATACGGGAATGACTAGATCAGTTCTTGCCGGGCGCGGAATTAAAGAAGCCAAGACCGGCCACACCCTCGGTCGCCTGACACTGCAGCTGTTCTACGCTACAGATTTCGTCGATCGCCTCGAGAACGAAATCTTGCCTGCCTTGAGGTCCGGGTTTATCGTGCTCACTGATAGATACGTCTACTCGGCAATTGCGCGCGCCGAGGTGCGAGGGATTGATGCGCCCTGGATACGCTCGATCTATCAAATTGCTTTGATTCCTGACGCTATTTTTTATCTTAGGATCAATACAGCGCAAGAACTCATCGAGCGTGTCCTTACGTCTGGGCGCGGGTTTGATTATTGGGAATCGGGCATGGACGTTCACCTTGGTCAGGATTTTTACGAAAGCTTTATTGAATACCAAACACGAATGCTGAAAGTGTTTGACCGCATGGCTCAGGAGTATGGTTTTCAAGTCCTGGACGCCTCGACTTCTGTGCGACGTGTGGCCGCTACGCTGAGGCGCGCGGTAACTCGTGTAATCGAAAGTGACCATCCTGTCGAAATGCCGGTTGCGAAAGCCTCAAGTTCTCAGACATGACAGAGCTGTCGCCTTCCGAATAACCATACCGGGCAAAAATATTGAAACTTGCAGCAATCGACATAGGCTCCAACTCTATTAA
>CAZVHN010000161.1:0-7273 GCA_964626895.1 uncultured Chloracidobacterium sp.
CGTTTGCTTCTTTTCCGGTGTGAAAGGAGGAGCTCTAACCAGCGTGGTAAGAATGATGAGCAGACATGGTTGGGAATCGGAGTTTGATCCGAAGGTCCTCCTTGGAACAGCCCGCGGTAAGCGCGATATTGGATGACCTGACGTATGATCCGGGTCTTTATGAAGGCGGTAGCAAACAAGCCGAGGTGACGTGTCAGCCATTTTTTTGCTTACGGGCTGAGCTTTTGGCAGTGAGCAATCAACTGGTAATGCTTTCAAATGCAGAGCGTAATCTGTGGGATCTCATCTCAATCAAGCGCCCGGACATTCACTCGAGATTGCGCAACCAAAAGGAAGAGCTTTGGCTTCGGGAAATCGCGCCAAGTCTGGAGGGTTATGGTCTCAAATCGTTCGATCCAATGAAACTCACCCACAACGGGAAGCAGAGCGATCTGGATTTGCTAGTTCTAGACACCGGGAGACGATTTGGCCTTGGTCTGCAACTGAAATGGTTGAACCATCCCGACCGAATTCGGGATGTCAAATATGCGGACAAGGAGCTTCAGAAAGGGCTAGGCCAGGCTGAACTTGCGCTCAAATGGCTGAATAGTAGGCCAGCTAAACTGAAGCAGTTGACTGGCTTGTCTTCAGAGGACTTGGAGAGTTACGAGTTCAGATCTGCCGTTCTATCAAAGAACACGCTTGGCTCAACATCGACGCAGCGAAATGGAATTCCCATCATAACTGAGCGAATCCTGCATTGGATTCTGGGTGAACCTCATCATCGCAGTCTCAAAGCTTTGTGGCATGTGGGAGAGGAAAAACGATACATGCCCATACGCGGCACACACTTCTCTGATCACGATGCTGTTGCAGAGTTTGGTGGCGTTCGATTCATTGGGAAGAAGATGTCGATGAGAAAGCGACGAAATTGGGATCCTGTGAAGGATATTGATCTAAGTGGTTTAGTGGATGAGCGACAAAATGCTGCGATAGCTTAGGTGTGCCGGAGGCAAGCTGCGTTTTGCCTCTTTCGCGCCTAGTGCCTGCCGCTTGATGACGGCCAGCTTCTTAGTCAGTTATTATCGGCGAAAGAGGATGCACCATGCTTGAAACACCCATTCCCGCCCCACAGGGCTTTAGCGATCTCTCAAAGGCCGAACAGGTTCGTTACCTCCAGAACCTGTGGGATCAGATCTCCGAGAATCCTGGCGACATACCTGTTCCAGAGAGTCATCTCGAACTAGCTGAGAAGCGCCTCAAGCGCTATCGCGACAATCCCGCAACGGCCAGCCCCGCCTTTGAAATCCTCGATCGTTTAGCTGAAAAGTCAAAGTGAAGCAATATCGCGTCGATGCTCATGCGGCTGTCGACGCCGACATTGAGGCTGCCTTCGACTGGTATGAGGCTGAACAACCCGATCTCGGACTTGAATTTTTGCACGAACTTCGGGCTGCATATCGAATCCTCGATGGTCCATTCAGGTATGAGGAACTGCGTTCAGGGATTCGGCGAAGTTTCACCAAACGCTTTCCGTATTGCATCTACTTCGCAGTTGAAGGAGATGTCATCGTAATCGTAGCAGTTCTCCACACCGCGCGAGATCCCGCTGAATGGCAGTTACGCATTGAGTGATCCGCGTGTCTCCCATGAATGTGCCAGCCTTTTCTTTTGCAGCCCAGCGTGAAATCGTCAATCAAGGTGGGCAATCGCAATTGCAATGACCGCGAGGAAGGCTCCGACACCTATGCCGACGCCGATGGCGATATTTCTCGCAGTCGAGTGGCCTCGGTTTTCCTCGACCTTCGCGACGTCCGCGTAGCGAATCGTGGTCGGCGCATCAGTCTTCCGATCGCGAATCACGAAGTTGTCTTCCCCGGCCTGAGCTATGTAGCCTTTTGTTTTAGAGCCATCCTTGAGTCTGATAGTGGCCTTCGCCTTGGCCCCAACTCCCAGCTTGGCAATCTTGATCTTGACCTTTTCCACTGTTGCCGCTTGCGGGTCGGCCTGTCGGGCAGCTGCCGGCTTAGTAGCCGCGGCGATTTCCACTGCCGTGGCTGGTTGGTCGATCTGTTGGGCAACCACTTGCTTAGTAATAGTACCCAAGAGGAGCAAGCAGGAGAGTAAACAACATAAGTATATTTTCAGCATGATGGGTTTCCTCAATTCGTCAATTCGACGGCTCAGTTCTGCACAACGTGAGTCGAATACCGCGGTCTCCTTCTCAAGTTAGGGTTAACGTCCCCGCGGGCAATTGCAATGATGGTGCCACGTTCGTGATTCGAAATGTGTAGCGCCAAAAAGGGGAGAGACTGGTCAGCCTGCGAGTCCATGAGTGGCCAAAATACTTCGGATGCAACAAGCATCTGACACTTCAACGAGAAATACTTGCGTCGGTGAAGAAAAAAGGCCGAATGGTACGCGGTATGAACCCGACGATGGAAACGGCGATCCGCGAGCCACTCGCCCTCAGACTAAACATCCAACTGGCTAAGTGGTAACGTAATTTCATTCCGAGAGTAGTCATCTCCAGTTATAGAGGTTTTTACCGTGAATAGACGTTCCTTTCTTTCAACAGGCATCGCCTTGGCCGGATTGGCATCACTTTCAGGCCTGCCGATTGTTTCCGCCTCTTTTGGGCAAGAGTCACAGAGCAAGAGCAAGGGTTCTAAAGGAGTCAGAAAAGTGACCAAAACAGACGCCGAATGGAAAAGCATGCTCACCCCTGAGCAGTATTACGTGACGCGGAAGAAGGGAACTGAGGCACCCTACTCAAGTCCGCTCAATGAAAACCACGAGCAGGGCGTCTTTGAGTGCGTTGGTTGCGGGCTACCCCTGTTTAGCTCAAAGGCTAAGTTTGATTCAGGCACCGGGTGGCCCAGTTTCTGGGAACCAATTGCCAAGGAAAATGTCCTCGAAGAGGTGGATAACAGCTTGTCAGCAACCCGCACGGAAGTGCTCTGCGCGAGATGCGAGTCGCATTTGGGACACGTTTTTGAGGATGGGCCAAAACCAACGGGCTTGCGCTACTGCATGAACGGTGTGGCTCTGAGGTTTGTGAAGAAATAATTCGTCTGAACCATTCCGGGACTGGCCCCGAAGAGTTCAGGATCAGTTTCGCGGGAGCGTAGCCAACGCAAGCTAAATGAAGCTTATAGCGGCTCGTGAAAGTCGAGCGGCCGTCCCATACAAGATATATCCTACATTTGACATATAGCAGTCCCTAGCGTAAGGTTGCTTGCGAACCGAGTCCAGCTTACTCCCTTCTCAGTTCCTCTGGGATCTTCCAGAGCACCTGAAACCCACAGCTCAATTATTGAGAAACTAGAATTATCTATGACTATGAAACTTTATGTCGGTAACCTCGCGTTCGAGACTTCAAGCAATGATCTGCAGACGCTGTTCGCACAAGCGGGCACGGTCGAAAGTGTTTCCTTGATCGAAGACCGCGAAACAGGTCGCTCACGCGGCTTCGGCTTTGTCGAAATGTCGACCAAGGAAGAAGGCGCTGCAGCTATCCAGCAGTTCAACGGTAAGGAGTTGGGCGGTCGCGCTTTGAACGTTAACGAAGCCAAGCCTCGCGAAGATCGCGGCGGCGGTGGTGGCGGTGGTCGTCAGCGCTACTAGATTCGCCATTTCCGGCGAATCTTTGATGCGAGGCCTCCGGTACGACTAATTCGGCGGAGGCCTTTAACATTGCCTGGGAATCAGGGTCTTTCTTCGTAAACGACCAACCATAGGAAACAATCCATGAGCGTCAGTAACAACACAGACAAGCCTTTTACCCTTCGACTTATCGATTCGGGATCGACAGTTGTTCTAGAGTTGACGAATCGGGGCGACCAAACGCTCAAATCTGTAGAGATTCTCAGTATCTTTTTGAAAGACATAGAAACTTTAGGGGGTGGTCCCTCACAAGCCCACATTAGATTTGCGACGATAGAGTCGATCCAACCAAGAGGGATGGCTGTCCTGTCTCCAAGTACCTGGATTGAGGGAAAACCGGTAGACGCAGATCGCGACCAGTTGGAACGTCTCAAAGAGATTGAAGGTCAAGTCAAACCCTACGTGCTGGACATTTCATGGCAGGATGCACACGAGAAGATGCGCTTTCAACGAATTCCGCTGGGACACTGATTCCTATGAGCCGACAAAAGCCTGTCAGTCGAGACACGAGACATTATCTGGTCAAGCGTCCAAACCAAATCCTTGGTAGCAGGCTGAGTTGGAATCAGTTGCAGGCCGAGCTGCGGGAAAAATGCACTGAAGCAGATGAAGCCATGCTGTTCAGAGGCATTACGACTGATGACGGTACTGAGTACCGCGATAAGTACGCGGATAGCCGAACTCAGGTCACCGAGCACCGTGATTAGAAAATTGCTCTCTATGAGTTGTACTCGGGCGGTAGTTGGTTAGATAGCCCGTTTGGACCTGCGGGCCTGCCCGGCAGACAATTGACCCACTGTCACAATTGCTTGCTTCTTGGTGCTGCGGTTCTTACGACTCTGCGTTTCGTTGACGAACGTGAGGAGGTCGCCGGGTTGGCAGTGAAGCACATGGCACATTTTCTCCAGGGTCTCGAAATTGATTCCGAGTGCTTTCCCTTTCTTAAAGCGCCATAACGTGGTGTGGCTGATTCCCGCTTCCTTAGCCAACCAGTAGAAGGTTCGCCCCTGCGCCCTCAATAACTGATCGACTCGAATTTGAATCATTGATCTATCCTCCGTGGGACTGTTTACCACATGCGAGCAATATTGTCTATGCAAGATATATTCTGTAGTTGACATATAGACAAGGCTGGCGTAGGGTGGAGCTTGTGAGTGGGGCGGGGCCCCGCTACGCCGAGGACTGGCAGGCAGTTTTTTAACCGGGGAGGGGGCGGATTGAGAGTGTCCGCCCTTTCACGTGACGGAAGAGACCCCGGTTCGCACAATCCATGTTATACTTTTTGAGCTGACTAACTGTTCTGAAGGAAATTACTCTCGACATCAGGATTAGCGCGAAACGCACCGCTCCTTGTGCCGTCTGTTGTTTTTGCAAAAAACGCGACTAGCGCCAAGGAATCCTGATGCTCGCACGAACACACCAAAACAATTCGACGTGGGCGAGCCCGCAGCGGCCGAGTTGCAGCGCGTTCAGAAACTCTTCGCGAGAGGCAGCGTGCGAAGATGAGAATTCTTTAGGAGATGGCAATTAGCACCATGTATGCCATGCAACGCGCAAATGGTGACTGGTTCGCGCTTGACGATCACGGGAGGTTTCGAGTGCCACTCTTTCATAGCGCCAGGGAGGCCATGATAGCGCGGTCGCGTGATGCCGGAATGGAATGCTTTAGACCGGTGGTGCTGGATGAGGCTGCGTTTGTGAATCTTACAACGACCGATGAAGGAAAGGCTTGCTTCTGGCTTGTAGGCGATCCTTCTATCAATCTGAGCCGCGGTCGTGCGCTAGATCATGCTCAACTCGCCCTGATCCTGCGGAATGGCAACGAACGACGGAAGGACAGCGAGGTCACAGGATGATTTGGTCATGCCGCAACTGTGGCACGATTTTGAGACTCTGGAAGATAAGATGCCCGAATTGCCGTACAACAGCTGTGAGTTGGCTACAAATCGCCGTGGTCGCTGCGCTGGGCTTGCCAGCAATGTTACTGCGGCTCGGGATGTTGTAGTAGCGACTGTGACGGCGGGGGCCAACTTTTTTTGATGAGAACCGAGAACTAACACACTATGGCTGTAACACACAAAGCAACGAGAAACGATTTCAGCGATGTTGCCAACGAAGGGGTCTGGCCGGGAATAGATTCAAGGTTTCGGCTGATTATCGTAGCTGGCTTGCGAACGAAGCAACTACTACATGGCTCGAAGCCACGCATCGAGACTGACCCGCTGAGACGAAGAAACACTACTATTGCGCTCGAAGAAGTGAAGCGAGGGTTGGTGCCTTTCACGGTCCCGGCTATGAAGGTCAACGGCGGAGGCTATGATCGACCTCTGAGCGGAAAATCACAATCGATAGCGTAAACGTAGGTATAGCGCCCACATGACGATGAACGGATTACGAGTCTATATCAAGCCCAAAGGAACTGACCTGCGTAACGGCCAAGAGGTTTTCTATAGCCGGCGCGGGAATGGCCCCTATTATCGCTGGCTTTATGAGGAGAAGGCGGCCCAATGGCGCGTCTCACGCGTTATCGCGGCAGACTTCACACCACAGTCACTAGCTATGGCCAGTTGGAAGGCCGTGCCGGTAGCGCTGCAAACGAGGTTGGGTGAACACTACCTGGAATAGGGTAGCAGCCTAACGAACAGGCATTAGACGACCCCCAAAAACGAGAGAATCTAAAAACTGAAGGAAAACGATTATTGGTCACTCAGTCCACAATCCATCCTACCGAACAAAACCCGCCTGAAATCTCTCAGCTCAATTGGACCCAGAGCTTTCTTGTCGTGAGCTTACACGTCGGCGGTCTCCTGGGGTTGTGGTTTTGGCCTCGCCCGGTTGATCTGATCCTGTTTCTAGGCTTGTACCTCGCGACGACCTTCGCCATAGGCATCGGCTATCACCGCCTGCTTACGCATCGAGGCTTTGTGTCGCCTCGTTGGCTCAGACGCCTGCTTACGTGGATGGGCGCCGCCGCATTGCAGGGAGGTCCGGCACGTTGGGCGGCGATTCACCGTCGTCACCACCAGATGGCGGACAAGCATGGCGATCCTCATTCGCCACTCAGGGGATTTCTGCACGCGCACGTGGGGTGGGTAATGACTCGGGATGCAAAAGAGGGATGCGATTACCGGGAGATTGTGCCTGACGTTTCCGGAGGCGATCCCTGGTTGCGCGTCTTGGACTACAAGGTCTTGTTCGTCATGCCTTGGGTGCTTACCGCGTTGTTTTCTTATGCGGTCGCAGGCTGGCGCGGTGTGTTATGGGGAACCGTGCTGAGAACTTTGACTCTGTGGCACCTGACCTGGTGCATTAACAGCGTCTGCCATGTGCTGGGAAAGCGCCCGAACATAACTCGCGACGAGAGCCGGAACGTGTGGTGGCTGGGACTCTTGACGCTGGGAGAAGGCTGGCACAACAACCATCACGCGCGTCCGGCGGCCGCAGTGCATGGCTGGCGTTGGTATCAGATTGATATCTCAGGATACGTGATTCGACTGATGGCCCGCTTAGGCGTGATCCGAAACGTCGTGAGAGAACCTCAGATCTAGCCTGGCACTACGTTCCTGTTCGGTAACGGTCCTGCAGTGCTTCGTCTTCAGCGAGACAGGAGCGAAATGTAGTAGCCGGT
>CAZVHN010000162.1:0-6817 GCA_964626895.1 uncultured Chloracidobacterium sp.
CTTTAGTTTTCCTGAAACCGAGGAAGGTCATCAGGTCTGGCAGCAGAGCTTCAAAGGAGTTGCGCTATGGAGCGGTTGGATGATCCGCCAGAAGATAAACTACATCCACGCAAATCCGGTCAGGGCTGGGCTAGTGAGATCTGCGAAAGACTATTGGTCGAGCTTCCGCTCCTTCTATTCGCTAGGAGATGAGTCGCTGGCAGTGGATCATGATTGGTGGTGGCCAGATGATTCAGAGAAGTTATCGAAAGCAATGAAGGAGTTGGGGTGGTACTCCTATGGGAAGAGAAAGGGAGAGGCTTGAGCTACCACTGTTTTGCACTAACACGTTGAGTGGCTTTGCAGCTTGAGCGGGGGCGCGCTGCGCTTTGCCCCCTTCCCAACTTGCTGAAGCGGGGCTCGAATCGCTGAAATTTCATTGAGAGCCTAGTAACCTAACCTAAAGCCTGGGTTCCAGGGCAGCGGCGGCACGGTTCAGGGCGCTAGCGAGACGATGGACTTCTGCATTTGCGAGTTTGCGATCACCGGCCTCGATGGCTTCGGTCAACGCAGGCAGAACGAGCGGCTTGTATGTTGGTCTGGGCGCGTAGATGAGATGCTTGAACCAGGGTCTGCCGGCGAGGCCCTCGGGATCAAGAAGTGCTCGCTCAACTTTCATGAGCGCTTTGTGTATCCGCTCGGCTCGAGCCTGATCGCCGCTGTCCACCGCCCTGCGCGCTGACTGCAGGGCCTCACGACCATTCTTCTCCCAACGCCGCGATGCTTCGAGAGCCGGAGCGAAATCAACTTCAAGTTTTCGTTCGCGCGCCGTGCGTTCGGTCTCATCGAGATAGATCTGCACCTCCCGCGCGTAAGCCGCATAATCGAGCGGCACGTAATCGCATTCGGCCAGTCGGAGAGCGGCGACAGACCAGTATCGCGCCATCGCCGCGTGATAGTAGTAGCCCGGATCACCTATGCGATCGACCCAGGTAAAACTATCGTAGACGGAATGATAAACGCCGTATGGGCCATCGAAGGTCAGGTCGGCGACTGGTACGCCCAGGAAGTTGAGAAAGACTGTGTAGTCCGAACCCGACCCCAGCCGGGTGGAGACAGTTGGTTCCCTGACGTCCTTCTTTTCTTCGTTCCGCAACCACGACTCGTAGATCGAGCCACCGCTCGGGTCTGGGACATCGCGCGCCACGTCGCGCAGGAATTCGGCCAGCGCCGGCACAGCGGCGGCAGTAAAAGTACTGCCCGAAGACGAGCTGTCAACATTCAAATAAGCGAGAGCGCCCGCCCGGAGTCGTTCGGCTTCCAGTTCGCCCCATTCGGTGCTGCCGGTCAGGGTGAACTCCTCTGCGTCCCAGGAAGCGAAGATAAGCGTGCGACGCGGTTTCCAGCCGCCTCGCTTAAGTTCTCCAAATGCCCGGGCAGTTTCCATCAGACTGGCGCTGCCGCTGCTTGGATCAACGCCGCCATAGACCCATGCGTCGCGGTGGTTTCCGAGAACCACCCACTCGTCCGGCCGCTCAGCTCCGCGCAACCGACCCACGACGTTCCAGATCGAACGCACCTCCTTGTCGTTTTCAATTGTCAGATGAAGCTTGTCCGAGCTTGGCCCAAGCCGGTAGCTAAAAGGTAGCCCACCCTGCCATGCCGGCGGCGCCGGAGGGCCAGTCATCCTTTCCAGAATCTTGCGTGCGTCCTTGTGAGACATTGGTGCTGCCGCAATCGTTGGCATCGAGACGGCGATCTCGGCGGGAAGGAAGCGACCGCCGGGAACGGAAGCCCAGCCGGGTGTGCGTGGATCGCCGGGCAGGTTGAAGTCATAAACAATACCACCTCTTTGCAGATGACTCTCCGGGCCCCACGGTCCCCATGGGAAGACCTCACCCTTTTTGAAGCCATCATCCGCCGGGTCGGAGTAAAGAAGCAGCGCCGCCACGCCGCGTCTTTGTGCCGTCAGTGCCTTAAAGCCACGATAGCTGTAAGGCACGGAGTAACGCGCAAGTGCGATCTTTCCTCGCACGTCGACGCCCTGCCGGTCCAGTAGGTCATAGTCTTCAGGATTACCGCTGTTCACATAGACCACGGGCGCGGTCACATCAACATTCGCAGAGTAAGCGCAGTAAGGGATGCCCACGTCCGTGGCGTACGAGTCTTTGTCCTGCGGAATTGCTTCTTCTTTTAAGGAGAGCTTTTCTTCCGTTGCTCCCACGAGCGTCGCCTCATAACGGACGGGCCACGGAAGGTAAACCGGGTGCTCGATGAGCTTAACGTCTTCCAGACCGTAAGCACGCCATTGCTTCGCCACGTACTGGGCCAGCTCGTAATTACGCAGTGACCCAGCCATGTGCGGCTTCTCGGTAAAGATGCGATGTTCGCGACGACAGTTTTCGGGACGAATCGTCTGCAGCAGTTGAGACTCAAGGGGCTTGATCCTGGCGGCGTTCGCGCGAGAGAATCCCTCGCCTGAAGGTCCCGGGAAGCTCGCGGCCGTAGTTAGCAGAAGCAGGATGGCCAGGTAATGATACAAAGTGCGCACTCAGGTATCACGCCGAAGAAAGTGTGTCAAGCAACTCTTGGATCGGGCAGGGATGCAGTTTGGCAGCGAGAGGTGACCACTCAAATACAGAACCGAAGAGCGGTAGCGACCGGGTCTAGTCTCGTCAGAGTCAAGCAACAAGAATTGAGCGTTCTACCAGGCTTGAGTGACGCCGCACGCCTACCCGGTCGCTACCGCTCCTCGGTTCTGTATTTGGTGGCACGCAGATGGTTATCCCAAAACTGCACCAGCACCCTCGATCGGGCAAATGTGCTTGTCTTGGTTTTCGCTCCGATCCGCGTTGGTCCGCGTGTATCCGTGGCTAAATGATTTCGCTACAATCTCATTTCTTAAATGTTTCCGCTCTGGCTCAAAATTGCTTACACACTCTTCGTTTGCGTCGTCGCAGCAGTCTACTGGCTTAAATATGGCGCCAGTAATTTTTTGTGGTTTTCGGACATCGCTTTATTCGTCACAGTTCCCGCACTTTGGTTGGAGAGCGGATTGCTGGCAAGCACGATGGCACTGTCAATTCTGCTGCTGGACGCAGCCTGGAATCTCGATTTCTTTGGAAGACTAATGACGGGTCGCAGTCTGCTCGGGCTGAGTAAATATATGTTCGCTCGGACGATACCTCTGCCCGTGCGTTTGATATCGTTGTTTCACATCTGGTTTCCGCCACTTTTGCTTTGGTTGGTTTATCGGCTCGGTTACGACGAGCGGGCTTTGCTAACCCAGACCGTGCTCGCCTGGGTGTTTTTGCCTGTTAGTTATTGGGTCACCGACCCGCGTGAGAACATCAATTGGGTTCGCGGCCTCCGAGGTGAGCCGCAGAAATGGATGTCCGGACGGCTTTACCTGGGGCTGCTAATGCTTGCGCTTCCACTTTTTGTTTATCTACCGACGCATCTCGTTCTCAAAAAGCTAATGCCTTGAGCCTGCGGTTGAGGTCGACTGATGCCGAGTTTGCGCATACGGTGATTGAGACAGGGCAAAACATCTGAGGAGTGTCGTAATATCAAGTCGAGGAGACCACAGACATGTATAGATCCTTTTTGCTGAGTTCCGCCATTTTGCTCATTAGTACTACGATGGCTTGCGATGCGGTCAATGCCTCCGGCACCGCAATTCCAGACCCCGCTTTGGATGCACCGCTCGCAAGCGCTAAAGGCGAGCAAACCGTTGTGCTTGCCGGAGGCTGCTTTTGGGGTGTCGAAGCCGTCTTCGAACACGTCAAAGGGGTCACCGACGTAAGATCGGGATATTCAGGCGGGTCAGCCGCTACGGCTAATTATGAGATGGTCAGCGCGGGGAAAACCGGTCACGCTGAATCGGTGCGTATCACTTATGATCCATTCCGGGTTACGTATGGCCAGCTTCTCAAGGTGTTCTTCTCGGTGGCCCATGATCCGACTGAGCTAAACCGTCAAGGCCCAGACTCTGGTACGCAGTATCGCTCGGCCATTTTTTACTCTAACGAAGAACAAAAGCGCATCGCGCAAGCCTACATCGGGCAGCTCAATGAGGCTAAAGTGTTCGCTCGTCCCATCGTAACTCAAGTCGCCCCACTCCAATCTTTTCATGAAGCCGAAGGCTACCATCAGGACTACTTGGCCAATCATCCGAATGAGCCTTACATCGTTATCAATGATCTTCCCAAGTTAGAGAATCTGCGCAAGCAATTTCCTGGCTTATACGTAGCGAGGTAGTTAAAGAGTTGGAGGTTATCTTTGGTGTCTTTTGTGTAAGGCAAAGAGGGAGAATTGCATGAGACCGTGAAGGAGAGCGCTGATGCCGGAACCGGTGAAGGTCGGAATCATTCAGGCGAGTCCGGCCTTTATGGACCTTGAGGCCAGCTTGAAGAAAGCAGTTCAACTCGTCGAGCAGGCCGCGAAGGATGGGGCCAGGCTGGTGGCATTCGGTGAAACGTGGCTGCCTGGTTATCCCGCGTGGCTCGATTACTGTCCTGAAGCAGCGCTGTGGAATCACCAGCCAACGAAAGACGTCTTCGCGCGGCTTCGTCAAAACAGCGTAGTTGTGTTGATAGAGAGAAGATGACGCTCGACGTTGCAGGGCATTACCATCGCCCAGACGTGTTTGACCTCAAAATGCGTAAAGGCCCTCGTAATGAGCAGGAGGAAGTATAAGTCATGGCGTGGATCAAAGTGATTCGAGAAGAGGAAGCCGGCGGCGAGCTGAAGCAACTATATGACCGGATGATTGAGCCTTGGGGCGGCGTGGACAATATTCTCAAAATTCACAGCCTGAACCCGCCCTCGCTGCGCGCGCATTTCGAGCTCTATAAGACCCTGATGCGTAGTTCATCGGGTCTCAGCGGCGTTCAGCGCGAAATGATCGCCGTGGTGGTCTCCACAGCCAATCGTTGCCACTATTGAATTCGACATCACGCGGAGGGTCTCCGTCGATTAACTAAAGATGATGCCCTGGTTGTACAACTGCAGAGTGATTTTCGAGCGGCACAAATCTCTGAGAGAGATTGCGCGATGCTGGAGTACGCCGTAAAACTCACGCTTGAACCTTGGGAGCTGACAAAAGTGGACATCGAAAAACTGCAACAGCACGCTTTTTCTGATGCTGAGATACTAGACATCAACCAGATCACCGGCTATTTCGCTTTCGTCAATCGCTTGGCCGATGGCTTGGGTGTGGAGTTGGAAGCCTTTTGGCGCCCTGCCCCGTAGATGAAGGAGCGAACATCACTACCTCTCATGAAGAACACTTATCCGATTCTTGATCCAAACGCCCCGCCGTCTGCTACGCGCGGCTGTTGCGCGCTCGCCATGATGATCAGAGCTCCGCGGGAGGGAGCCAGCAAGACGCGCCTCGTGCCGCCGCTTGAACCTCACGAAGCAGCCGCCTTAAGCGTCTGTTTTCTGCGCGACACGGCGGCCAATATCGCCGGCACTAGCTCCCAGGGAGGCGCAGAGAGTGTTGCTGTCTACACCCCTCTTGGCGCTGAGGCTGCCTTCGAAGGCCTGCTCCCCGAAACTTTCAGTCTTCTCGCCCAGCGCGGAGAACGCTTTGGTGAACGGCTCTTTAATGCGGCGGAAGATCTAGTGGCCGTTGGCTATGAATCATTATGTCTCATTAATTCGGATAGCCCGACGCTCCCGTCAGCGCTGCTGAAACAAGCCGTCGACGCTCTGGCGCGTGCTGGTGATCGCGTCGTGCTCGGAGCGGCAGACGATGGCGGTTACTACTTGATAGGACTGAAGCAGGCGCATCGTCATCTGTTTACGAATATTGACTGGAGCACGGCGAGGGTCCTTTCTCAGACCATCGAGCGCGCCGCCGAGATCAACCTGGAAGCAGAGGTGTTACCAGTTTGGTACGACGTAGACGATGCGGCGACGCTGGCCCAACTCTGTAATGAGCTTTTTTCCTCGAATGGTGAGCGCGTTGCGCGAAGTGGCTTAGCTGGCTACAGCGCGCCTCACACGCATCGTTATCTGTCTCGGCTGATTGAGACGCAAGAGCGTCAACGCATTTGGACGGACACAGCGACACGTAGGCAGGCTACGGCAGAATGAAGAGTTGGCGCGAGATGCTTAGCAAGCGGGCCCTTAATTGGACCAGTCCCTTGCTCGTAGTGCTTGGTTGCGCGTCGCTTTTGCTTTACCGAGTCAGCCTGCGCGCGAAGGGGGGTGAAGACATCGACTGGTTCATCAGAGTTGCGTTGGGCCAGGCAGCCATATATCTCGTCGCCGCGTGGATAGTCCTTCAAGCCCGCTCGACGCGCTCAACGCTAGTACTCGTCATCCTCTTCGCGTTTCTCTTTCGGCTCAGCATACTCTTCGCTCCGCCTTATCTTTCGGATGACATCTATCGTTACGTCTGGGACGGGCGAGTCCAGGCAGCAGGCATCAATCCATACCGATACATACCCGCCGACGAGGCCCTGAAGCCACTTCGCGATGAAACTATTTACCCGAGAATCAACCGGCGCGAATATGCCCACACAATCTACCCACCCGGGGCACAGGTAATATATTTTCTGGCCACGCGCGTGAGCGAGCGCGTAACGTTGATGAAAACAGTGATGGTTGGTTTTGAAGCGCTGGCGATTTGGGCCCTGCTTCAGTTGCTGGCTTCTTTCAATTTGCCGGCCCAACGGGTGCTCATTTTCGCGTGGCATCCGCTGCTCGTTTGGGAGATTGCGGGCAGTGGTCACGTCGAGGCGGCGTCCATTGCTTTCGTGGTTCTTGCTTTGCTTGCCCGTCGTCGTCAATGGGATGCTACTACTGGCGCGGCTCTGGCCGGTGCGAC
>CAZVHN010000163.1:0-4589 GCA_964626895.1 uncultured Chloracidobacterium sp.
GAAGACGAGATCAAGAGCCTGGGCAAGGTCACCACGACGAAAGACCTTGGGAAGTATCAAGGCCCTGAACAGCAACCCGTGCCGCTCAATTAGTGCAGGCACTCAGCCATAACCGCTGCGATTAGTCGTAGTTTTTCAAAGAGCATGGATACCCTTAAGGAGGAGAGTATGAAATCGATATCAACCTGGGAGAGCGAACGATTGGACATGGGAAACGCGGTGCCCAATGGTGACGGGAACGGAGTAGCTGCCCGTAGCAACATTACCGCTCTCAAGGAACTAACCCTCCGCCTGCTTCGCGAGGTGCAAGCCATCACCGAAGTGCGGACCTTGAGCCTGGAAGGTGGTGTCGACTTTTACAGCGAAGTGAGCCGCTTCGAGGTTGACCTCATAAAGCGAGCGCTGTTGCAGACGGCCGGGCATCAGGGCCGTGCGGCGAGACTACTGAACTTAAAAGTCACCACGCTAAATTCCAAGATCAAACACTACAACATTGCTCTGAACGGTTTCGCCAACGGTTATCCGCTCGTGGAGACCGGCGAGATCGAAACTCGTCCACACGCCTGAAGCGCCACAGTCACTCGTGTCGTAGTTCGAGTCACCCAGCCATCGCGGCTGGGTGATTTTTTTTGTCGTCACTTTCTGGGACCGCAGGGAGTTTCGCCCGCCACAGTTGTAGGGGTGTCCCTCCGTGGCCACCCCTCGCCGGAGAGACGACGGTGAATTCGATAGAAGTGAGTTAGGGACCACGAGGGGCGGCCACGGAGTGCCGCCCCTACAATTGTGGTAGACGAGTCACCTGCGTTCAGGAGCGCCCACGAAAAAATGTAAATGCACGACCGCAGAAGTGTTCTGCTCGCAAACAAAATCCAATAACAGCAATCTTTCTCCTCGCCAAGTCCAAAATCCGCAACCCGAGTTTCCGAGCCTCACAGCGAGCTGGCCGAAGGGAGTGATGAGATGGCCTGCAGTGCTTGTGGGCCAAGAGGCACGAGCATTGCACCTTCTGAAAGGCGTCAGCTTCGAGCTGTCTAACGCGCGCTCCGAATTCTCGGAAACCTATAGATATGGGCCAAGTGGTCCAACATTCCGGATAGACGGGGAATGTGACTCGAGGCCGCAAAGATTCGAAGCGAGCAACATTAGACCGGCGCATTGGGGACCCCGGTTCGCAGTCAACGCTTTGCTGTCGGTTTGGGTTTCGAGCCCGAATCGCGCTGCTGATCCGAGTCAGACCATGAGCTTCAGCAGCTGGAAGTAAAGATGGTCTCTTTCAAAGAAGTTGGAGGATTTACGATGCAAAAGCAAATGGGACTAGTAATAGCAGTCCTGGCGGTACTGTTAGCGTTTGCGACAGAGGGATTTGCTCAGGCAACCGGCGGATCCGTAATTGGACAAACGCTCGATCAAAACGGGGCAGCAGTTACCAACGTAACAGTCACCCTAAAAAACGAAGCCACGGGCCAAACCCTCACCACCCAAACTACGGGCAATGGTGCTTTCAGCTTTCCCAATACGCTGGGAGGTGAGTACACGGTTACTGCGACAGCCTCAGGCTTCCAGGAAGCAACCGAGAAAGTAAAGGTGCTGCTCAATCAGGAGAGCACCGTGAATGTCGTACTGAGACCGGCGGGCGTTAGTGGCGTGGTGGAGGTCACCTCAGGCGGCGAAACGCTTGTGCAAACCGAGACATCGCAAGTTGGACGAAATTTCGAGACGCGACAGGTTCAAGACCTGCCAATCTTCAATGACGTGCGCGCCCTGGCGCTGCTTTCCCCCAATGTCGTCGCCCAGGGCGTCGGCGTAGCGGGAGATGGCGGTTCCGTGGGTGGTACCCGTCCACACGCTAATGCTTTTAACGTTGATGGGGTGGACAATAATTCTCCGGATCTCACCGGCAAGCAGGTAAACATCATTCAGGATTCCATTTCCGAAGTGGCGATCCTGACCAATAACTTCAATGCCGAATTTGGCACCGGTGCGGCAGGTCAGTTTAATACTGTCACCAAGAGCGGTACGAATAGCTTTCACGGTTCAGCTTTTGGCTACCTGCAGAATCGGCACCTCAACGCCACTACGACCAGCGAAGAGTTTAATCTGCAATCGGGCGTGATTACGGAAAAGCCCGCGTTTACCGATCGGCGTTATGGCGGGACGCTGGGCGGGCCAATTCTCAAGAACAGGCTTTTCTTCTTTGGCGCTTATCAACGAGAGCCGATAAGCCAACAGGCGAGCGGGGTGTCTTACACTGCGCCCACCACCGCCGGTCTAACCCAGATCGCGGCACTGCCCGGAGCAAGCCCTTTTGTGGTTAACCTGCTACGAGACAATTTGGTTCTACCCACCACCGCGACGGAAACGCAAACCGTGCTGGGCACATCCGGAATCCCCTTCGGTGTGGTTTCCCTTGTCACCCCCGGCGGTTCGCTTGAAACCCAGTATCAGATCAATATCGATCATCTGCTGGGCACCAGGAACCAATTTCGTTACCGCTTCAGCTCTGACACGATCGGTAACGAGCAACCCGGCGGCGGCAACCCCAAGTTCAACAACAAACAGAATATTGTCGCGCGGTTATTCTCCGCGGGTTGGATCAACACAATCAATAGTAGACTGGTCAACGAGGTGCGCCTGTCTTACAAGCGCTTCATCACCGACTACCCGCTAAACGATCCGGCCTTCAACACCTTTCCAAACATCACTGTGGCGCCGCTTAATCTCGGGCTTGGTCCAAACGGGAACCTGCCCCAGGGCGGCCTGAACAACTCGTACCAGCTCTACGATTCCCTAAGCTATGTGCGTGGCAGTCACAACTTCAAGTTTGGCGGTGAAGTGAGATGGTTAATCTTCACCAGCTTCTTCCTGCCCCGTGGACGTGGCGACTACAACTACTCCACGTTGGACGAACTACTTACCGACTCCATCCCAACCGTGGTCGACATTCGGGGAGTGGGTTCGGCGGCTTTCACAGGAAACCAGAAGAAGTATTACGCGTTCGCGCAGGATGATTGGAAGGTTACACCGAACCTAACTCTCAACCTCGGACTGCGTTATGAGTATCTGGGTCTGCCGCGTGACGCGGCGCTGCAGGGGTTGAACTCAATCGCCAACGTTCCGGGAGTAATTGAATTCAATGTTCCTAAGACGGACAAGAACAATTTCTCGCCACGCCTGGGTCTGGCTTACTCGCCGGAGTTCACCAGCAGGCTGGGCCGGATCATTTCCGGCGAGCGTGGACAGAGCTCAATTAGGGCCGCCTTTGGTCTTAACTACTACGAGACTTACCAAAATCTGTATCTCCTAAATCTGCCGCCGCAGTTTCAGCAGGAGATCGGGGCTGCTGCGTTTGGGTTCACTCCGCCTTTCCTGCAAAGTGGGGCGATACCTCCGACCCCATTCCCACCCAACACACCAGCCGACGCGCGAGCTGCGACTGCGTCATTGATCAATAACGCAGTCGAGCCTTACATCATGTCGGGAACAATCTCCTACCAGCGTGAGTTGGCTCGCGGAACCGTCCTGGAGTTGCGCTATCTACACACGGCCGGGCGCCACCTGCCGGTGCAGGTTCGTCTCAACGGTGGTGTGGTAGACAACAGCAAATTAGTCATGCCGACTTTTCTAACTAACCCCACCGCGGACCAGTTGGCGGGTCGGCCGACGCTGGGAAGTCTGAATCTCCATGTAGATCCGGACGGAACACAACACCGGTTCCCCAGACGATTGGGGAGCCTCGGGTTCGTCGGAAGCGTTACCTCATTCGAACCGGAGGGCAATTCGGTTTACGATGGGGCCTCGATCAGCCTCACTCGTCGGATGACACGAGGGTTAGGGCTGACGGCGGCCTACACGTTCAGCAAAGCCATCGACAACGCGACCAACGAGCTGTTCTCGAGCACCGTTAACCCGCGTCGCGCGCAGGATGGTTTTGATCTCAGTCAGGAACGCTCGCTCTCGGCAGTCGATGTGCCACATCGCTTTGCGGCGTCATTTAACTATGACGTTCCTTTCTTCAATCGCACCTCAAATGGGTTTTTGAAAGGAGTGCTGGGCGGATGGCAAATCAACGGCGTCTTCCAAACCCAATCCGGGCAGTTGATGACGCCGCAGTCAATCATTGACAGCAACCGCAATCGTGACGGGGCCGGAGATCGGACTATCGTCAATCTCAGCGGTATACCTGGAACCGGCAGCGGTGTTTTTGGAGTGAACGCGCTGGGCCAGCGAATCGTAGACGAGAGTGGAGCGGATCTACTGGGCGATCCGGCAACGGTCGCGTACGTCGCCATCAACCCGTCAGCGCAGTACATTCAGGCAGGATTCGGCGCCCGCGCCAACGCCGGCCGCAACACGCTGCGTACTAATGGCTGGAACCGCACGGACATGGCGTTTGTGAAGAACATTCGTTTCAGTGGCGAGCGCTACAATGTCCAACTCGCGGCTGAGGTAGGCAACTTCTTCAACCAACGGATCAGGACAATTGGCGATTTTGGTTCACCGTTCTTCGTGAATCAGAACGACTTTAACGGCACCAATCAATTCGGGATCGGGGCAGTGTCCTTTGCCTTTCCCGATGTAACCAGCCCGCT
>CAZVHN010000164.1:0-2222 GCA_964626895.1 uncultured Chloracidobacterium sp.
GGTTCCCGGCTGGGCAATCATGTGGGAGCTGCAAGCTCTTAAAACCGCAGATTGACGAATCTCGAATATCGAACTCCGAATGCCCGGACTTCGTGATTCTGCGGGTCACAACTCGGCATTCTGCGGTTTGCCACACACGATTCCCCATGTCGCCCCGCTAAGTTCAGACTTCCTGATCTCGGCGGAAAATGAATTGGCACATTTTGGGTGTTGGTCAGGCGAGTTCATAGATCAGACGCGTGCCGGTTTCAGGGTGGCAGAAGGCGGCCTTGGTTAGATCGGCAAGCAGAGCGCCCATCGCCTTGTCATGTGCCGGACATGCCATCCGATGGATGCGCACGGTCAGCGTGTTATCCTGAGCATTGGGTTCGAGGTCAGCGGAGGAAACGAAGAGTTCTCGAACCAAGGCCCGAGCCTCTTCTTCTTTGGCTAGATGCGGGCGCAAAAGTCCAACCAGTGCCGTCTCGGCGCGGTAGGCGATCATCTTGACGGTGTCCGTCAGCATCTTTCCCAATGGGGCGAGTTGTCGGGGGCGTTCGTTTTCCGGCAGCGAAGCGAGGGTCACTTTCTTCAGCGTATTCCGGCGTTTGACACGCAAGTCAGCCTTGTCGGCTTCCAGTCTCTGAATGTCCTGAAGCCGTTCGGCCCGCAATTGAATATCGTTTCCGTCGTTTTGCAGGGTGGCAGCGCCGAGTTCGGCGTGTAGCTTTCGCACACGGCGGGAGTTGTCCTTTACGGCCTTATCGAGTGTGCGCCAAACTGGGTTAACGACCTCCAATGTGCCAGGAAGCTCTTCGTCGCCATACTGCACAAGACCATCGATGTCATAGTGTTGCATCATGTAGCCAAAAAAGTTTTCCTGGCACCATCTGGAGAACATTCGTCCCGCGACGACCGGACTATTCAAGCGTCGGGCGGTGGTAATGATGGCCGTCTGGTGCCCGGTTTGGGTCAAACGTCGAATCTCCAGAACTGGGATCGAATCTTCGCCGGCCGACACCACGGTTTGCCTGGTTGCCAGTTTCATGCGCGTGGCGCCACCGCCGGGTACCGGCACCTCGATTTCCGAGAACTCGCTTTCAGGCCACAGGTCCTTGACCGCCTTGCGATAGGTGATCGCGCCGATGCGCCGTTCCCAGAGCTTGGAGAGCAGGCTGTGCGACGAGCCCTCGCGGTCGAAGATCACGACGAAACGATGCTGGAGCGGATCGGCGACGAGTTCTGCATCCGAGGGTTGCGAGGGAACGCTGGCCAGCAGTTCGGGGACGATCTCCTCAAGCAGCGTGCTGGCCAGGCCATCGGTGACTGTTTTGGAGACAACGAAGAACGGCCGCCCCAGCGCGTCGTTGATCCAGTAATCCGTGGTCCCCCTCAAACAGAGTCTTTCGCGCGAGACATAGCGCCTGGGCAGGAGCGTGCCCGAGCCGTGATAGACCCGTACATGGCCGTCCACATAAAGATAGCCGGCTTCCTGCGGGTCGGCTTCCATCCAAGTGCGGGAAAGTTCCCGCATCCATTTTTCCGGCGTACCGTTGTCAACCATCAGCGCAATCTTCGCGCGCAAGGTTCGCACCTCCGGCGCCCGGTCGAGCCCAACCACCTTGCCCAGTTCACCGGGCGGAACATGCCGCAGCCCTTCCGGGCGGCGAATCCGGGCCAACGCCATGGACCCCAGAAGAATCAAAATATGCAGAGCACTGTAGAACCCCTTGGGCAACGAGAGATGGCGGCCCAAACCGCTGAGCAGTCCGTTTGCACACAACGCCGGAAGTCCTGCCAGCAGGCCGCCCATCTCAACATCACAGCATCGCTCGAAGCGTGTGACGGCGCTATTCATCAAGCCAAGGGCCGCCGCCATGCGCTCGCCAGCTCGCGTACAGGCTGTTCCCATTCCCTCTGCGGCCTGCGCATCCAAGCGCCCTCGCTCCGACTTGGTCGTCTTCTCCACCTGCCTGCCAGCAGGCACGGCCACGCCTGGGGAGCCGGACCCACCGGCCGCGGCATTCCTAACGACACGTCCGCTGCGCACCGCCTTACCCAACGTCGAGGCGCCTACACTCGCCCTGCGTGCTGCCCCTGCGATCCTCTCCCCTGCAGCGAGAAGCCGCCCGCATTCGGCAACTTTTTCTGGCGTCATCACCGCGCCGCCGCGTCTGGAGTGTGGCGCAAAAAAAGAATCGGGACCCTTCTCATCCAACTGTCGGGTCCAGTTCATGAGCGTC
>CAZVHN010000165.1:0-4102 GCA_964626895.1 uncultured Chloracidobacterium sp.
CCCCGCTCCAGCGTAGCGTCTTTTCCTAGGCTACAAAAACCGCTTAATTCTTATGCTGACTCAGGCCGGCGTAGTCTTGAGGAAAACTAAAGTTGATGACGCTGCGCTGGAGCGGGGGCGCGCTGCGCTTGCCCACCTTCCCAACCTGCAAATTTCCTAACCTTGAGTGGTCAGTTCAAGGTTGAGTGCCAAAGCATCTGAAGTTCCGCGCCCTGTCAGTCGTCCCGCGATGCGGACTGAGCAGCGCGATTATGAGAATATGACACTACCGCACGGTTCCCTTCCTTGCACAATCCAATCTTACAAGCTAGCGTAAAGAACTCGTTTCCAACCTAAATTCTTCCGAGGTATTGATTTCAATTCATGAGCACTGAGCCAAACAAAGTTATTTACTCGATGATCGGCGTCAGCAAGTTTTACGACAAGAAGGCCGTTCTTAAGGACATCTATCTTTCATATTTCTACGGCGCAAAGATCGGCGTTATCGGTCTCAACGGATCCGGGAAGTCGTCGTTGCTGCGCATACTCGCCGGCGTTGACAAGGAGTTCAACGGCGAGACCGTTATCTCCCCCGGCTTCACAGTCGGCTATCTGGAGCAGGAGCCCTTGATAGACGACTCGCGGACTGTGCGCGAGGTGGTGGAAGCAGCCGTACAGGAGACGGTAGATCTGCTGAAAGAGTTCGAAGAGATCAACTCGAAATTTGGTGAGGAAATGTCGGACGAGGAAATGTCGGCGCTACTCGAACGGCAAGGCCAGGTGCAGGAGAAGCTGGACGCGCAAGACGCCTGGGATCTTGATTCGCGTTTGGAGATGGCCATGGACGCGCTCCGGTGTCCGGCGCCGGAGACGCCGGTGAAAATCCTATCCGGTGGCGAACGTCGTCGAGTTGCTCTTTGCCGGTTGCTTTTGCGGAAGCCGGATATCTTGCTGCTCGATGAGCCGACAAATCACCTTGATGCGGAGTCGGTCGCATGGCTGGAACATCACCTGCAGAGTTATCCGGGCACGATTATCGCAGTGACCCATGATCGATATTTCCTGGATAACGTTGCCGGTTGGATTCTGGAACTTGATCGTGGCCAGGGCATTCCCTGGAAAGGAAATTACACCTCCTGGCTGGAACAGAAGCAGGAGCGCCTGCGTCGCGAAGAGAAGTCTGAAAGTGAAAGACAGAAGACGCTGCAGCGGGAGTTGGAATGGATTCGCATGTCGCCCAAAGCGCGTCACGCCAAGGGCAAGGCGCGAATCAGTGCGTACGAGTCAATGCTCCAACAGGAATCGGAGAAACGTCGTGAGGATCTGGAGATCCACATTCCGCCGGGACCACGCCTTGGCAACGTCGTGATCGAAGCAGAAGGAGTCAGCAAAGCCTACGGCGATCATTTGCTGGTCGAAGGCATGAAGTTCGCTCTGCCGCCGGGTGGCATCGTCGGCGTAATTGGTCCGAACGGCGCCGGAAAGACGACCCTGTTTCGCATGATCACAGGGCAGGAGCAACCCGACAGCGGCGCCATTAAGATTGGAGAGACAGTGGCGCTGGCATATGTCGACCAGAGTCGCACACTCGATCCCGAGAAATCGATCTGGGAAGAAATCACCGGCGGCGCGGATTTACTGAAGCTGGGCATGCGCGAAGTCAACTCGCGTGCTTACGTGGGACGATTTAATTTTTCCGGCTCAGATCAACAAAAGAAGGTTGGCATGTTGTCGGGCGGTGAACGAAATCGCGTGCACCTGGCGAAGATGTTGAAAGAGGGCGCCAACGTTTTGTTGCTGGACGAGCCGACCAACGATCTGGACGTCAACACGCTACGCGCGCTGGAAGAAGCGCTGGAGAATTTCGCCGGCTGCGCGGTGGTGATTTCCCACGACAGATGGTTCTTGGATCGAATCGCCACGCACATCCTCGCATTTGAAGGCGACAGCAAGGTCGTCTGGTTCGAAGGAAACTATTCGGACTATGAGGCAGACCGAAAGGCGCGGCTGGGCGCGGCCGCGGAGCAACCGCATCGGCTCAAGTATCGACAGTTGACGCGTGGATAGAACCCTTGCGATGGCAAAGTTGAAAAACCCAAAGAAGAGTGGTAGTCAATCCGCCCCGCCCGTAAACTTCAAATCAATCCTCCTAGCCAAAACCAATCGCGGACTGTTGTTGGACATAGTCGTTTTCGCGGCAAATGTTTTTCTGATGCATTGGCTGACGCGGCTTTTCCTAGATCTCGTCCGCCAGGCTACGGAGGGAGACGAAATCGCCCAATTTGCGCTGGAGTTTAGTTCTCTGGGAATGTGGATCCTGCCCGCAGCGGGTGCCGTCATGAAGCGCTGGCACTTTCACCGGCGCCTTCAAGCGGAAGGCAAAACGGCTGAGTCATCAGAGACGGGGCTGGCAGGATGTCTCTTCAATCCGATCTTCTATTTTTGTCTGAACCTGGTCATTTTATCGCTAATTCTGACTGGGTTCGGTCAACTGCTTTTCGGAGACGTGCTGCTAAAAACTCCGGCCATTTTCATCCCCCTTGTAATCCTCGGTCTCATATTTACCATCGTTCAGACTTTCCTGATCTATCAGTATTTTTCGCCGCCAAAGAACCCACCGAAGTCGGAATTCTTACGTTCACCGCGGAGCGAAATGCTCGGCGACATTTGCCTGTTCCTGAATATGATTCTGTTTCAGATAGGGTGGAATACGTTGACGTTCGCTGGGCTGGGTCCGCCTTCGAGCTTTCTGGAATTTGCCGGGCGGCTTTTCTTCCTGTGCTTTATTGCCTTACTGATTTACTTTCCGCCGCGAATGTTCTACCTGGCTGAAGACATCAACCGTCCACGAACCTGGCTCACGATGCTGCTCGCCAACTCGCCCGTTATTTTACGCGTGCTTTTCGGGACGAGTTCCAGCGCGACGACATTCTGACTATCCGCAGATTACACAGATTACAAATTTAGTCAGCAAGCAAGTGAGGTGCGATTCTGGAAGCACTATTCCATGAGCAGGCTTGCGCAGTTGTAAAAACAGGAAAGGTGTCCAACCGAACTGAGTTTCACCTAGTCTGTGTAATCTGCGGATAGTTATTTCTGTTCACTCATCTGAGCATCAATAGCCTGCAAGGCCCGCTCGAGCATGGTGCGGTGAGCGGGGACAGTGGCGCGGCTTAGTTGGCCCATAATCCGCGAGCGGGAAAGCCGCAAGGATTCGAGTTGCGCGTTACGAGCGCGGTCTGCCGCCGAACCAGTGCTCTTATTTGCCCGGGCCTCGACCGCTGCCTGTTGCCGTTCGAGGGTTTCTTCCATCTTGCCGGCCAGGTCGTCTCCATCCCACGGCATAATTCCACCTCCTGAGAGTGAGAAACCATCGTAGCATCTATCCTGCGGTCTGAATCAGAAATGTGTCGGTTCAGTTTAGAGTTCATCAAACTTTTGCTTGTCCGCACCGCTAAGCCGCAACCTAAAGGTTGGCCTCTGAACTTTCCGGACTCAAAATCAACCATTACCGTCGGTTTGTGCTGGGGCCGAACGAGCGAGGGGTCGATCTCTCAACGGAACTGCTGCTGAAGAACACCTAATAGACTCGGCAATCGCGTGGTGGTGTAGTCTTTGGGAGTGCCAATACTCAACCTCTCTGCGAGTAGATCGGTAAACTGCGCCAATGAGAGCGGCTGGCTAAACAAAAACCCCTGCACCTCGTCGCATTTCAGCACCCGCAAAGACTCAAGTTGTTCCTGAGTTTCCACACCCTCGGCTATCACGTTCAGTTTCAACGCATGCGCGAGCGTAATAATCGCGCTGACGATGGCTTCGTTGTCGGGATCGGTGTTGATGTCTCTCACGAACGACTGATCAACCTTGAGTGTGTCGATCGGGAAACGTTTCAAGTAATTCAGGGAGGAGTAGCCGGTGCCGAAATCATCGACGGAAATCTGTATTCCCATGGCTTTCAGCTGGTGGAGTTTTCTAATCGCTTGATTCGGGTCTTTCATGATCGAGCCTTCGGTCAGCTCCAACTCCAGCAAGTCCGGATCAAGTCCAGTATCTTTTAGTATTTGAGCAACTGACTCAACCAGTTCCGGTTGCTGAAACTGTCGCGCCGAAAGGTTGACCGCGA
>CAZVHN010000166.1:0-3104 GCA_964626895.1 uncultured Chloracidobacterium sp.
CTTTCAGCGTTCCAATGAAAGTCTTTAAACAGGGCACAATGTCACTAGGACTTGTTCGTTTTCTTCGCCGCAATCCACTCGGCAACATTGCGCTCCAGGACATCCAGCGGCACAGCGCCTGAACCCAGCACTACGTCATGAAACTCGCGGATATCGAAGTTCGTTCCCAGCTCGCGGCTCGCGCGAGTGCGCAACTCCTTAATCTTCAACTCTCCCGTCTTGTAAGCCAGGGCCTGACCGGGCCAGGCAATGTAACGATCGACCTCGTTGATGATGTCGAGTTCCTGCTTGGCGGCATTCTCCATGAAATAATCGATCGCTTGTTTCCGCGTCCAGCGCATCTGGTGAATGCCAGTATCGACGACGAGACGGATCGCGCGCCACATCTCGTAGGTAAGCTGTCCAAACTTGGAGTAGGGATCGTCGTACAGCTTCATATCCTCGCCTAACGACTCCGCATACAGACCCCAGCCTTCAACGAACGCGGTGTAGCCGCCATAGCGCCGGAAGTTTGGAATATCGCCTTGCTCCTGGGCCAGAGCGATCTGCAGGTGGTGACCGGGAACCGCCTCGTGAAGCGAAAGCGCCATCATCTCCCACTTGGGCCGGGTCTCAGGTCTGTAAAGATTCACAAAGTAGGTCCCTGCCCGCGAACCGTCAGCGGCGGGCTGGCGATAGTATGCCGTTGTCGTGTCGGGAGCAATCGCCGAAGGAATCACTTCCACCCCGTATGGCATGCGGGGCAGAGTCTTGAATACTTTGACGAGATTCGGATCAATTCTTTTCGAAATTGCCTCATACGCAACCAGAAGTTCTTCCGGCGTCGCATAGTAGAAGCGTTTGTCAGTTCTGAGAAAGGTGAAGAATTCCTGAAGCGTTCCCTTAAAACCGACCTGCTTCATTACCTTTTGCATTTCTTGGCGAATGCGGCGCACCTCACTCAATCCTCTTTCATGCACCTCCCGCGGAGTAACATTTGTCGTCGTGTATTTCCTGGTAAAGAAGGCGTACATCTCCTCGCCCTGCGGCATTTGCCAGGCGCCGACCTCATCGAACGACGCGCGCAAATACTCTTCGACGAAGAACCGTTTGAATTTTACGTAGGAGGGAATGATGTTTGCCGAGATCGCGTTGATCGCTTCGCGCATTAGCCGCTCCTGCTCGTTAACGGGAATGCTCGCAGGGAACCGTTTGAACGGTTTGTAGTACAAACTCTGATCCGGATTGGCTACGATTTGCTTGTCAATCTGCGCCGGCACTCGATTCATGATCACTCTCGGCAGCAGCACCCGAGCCTTAATGCCCTCACGCATTAGAGCCATCGTCTGATCCATGTAGGTGGGGAAGCTCTTTAGCCGCGCAATCCAGTCCTCATAATCTTTGACCGTCTGAAAGCGCAATGAATCGGCGAGTTCGTTCCCAGACTGGATCCCGCCACGTTGGTTGAGCGGCGCCAGATACCACTGGAATTTGTACTCCTCAATGTCGGTTTCGTAGTCCTTTTTGAAGAGATCATAGTTCAACTGATCCTGGGGCGAGAGCTTGCTACGGTCGATTTGTGCCAGTTGTTCGAGTAGCACGCGGCTATGCTCATGCCGTTTCTTGATTGCCTCCATGCTGACATCGCGCCAGCGATCGTTCCAGCGTCGGTCGCCTAGCTGCGAGGCCCGCGTCGGGCTCTGCTCCATTTGATACTCCCACTCGCGATCGAAGAGATCATGTAGAGCTTTGTTGACTGGAGCATCCTGGGCGAACGCGCTGGTGCCGATGATCGCAAGCAAAAAGCCGGAACTGAGCAGGCTGAAGAGAAGAGAACGCATTATTTACCTCCGCAGGTTATTAAACACAGCGCGGCGGTTAGCCGCAACCAAAGGGAGCGATTCGCGAAATTCCACGAAAAGACACCAAGGGCAAATTTCGTGTTAGTTCGTGTGATTTCGTGGATCGTTCTGTCTGTCAAACCATTTCTTAAAAAACAAGAAGGTGAGCAGTCGTTTCGCAGATCGATTCACAAGGCTTTAACTGCCAGCACTTCTCTTGCGGCCGTGCGATCTCCGGTGCAACTGATCCGGCGTGGCGCTTCCAGATAGCTAAGGGTGAACCCAAGCTTCTCATAAAGACCCACAATTCGCGGAGTGGCCTGATTCGACAAGACTAACGGACCCGGATGCGCAGCCAACAACTCTGCCGTGCGCACCTGATCTTCCCAGGAGAAACCGCCGGCGCTATAGGTCGTGAACTCCACGTCGTACGGCGGATCTGCGTAGATGAAGTCATCTCTTTCGAGCGGCAGTGCTTCGAGATCGCGGCTGGTAAACTTCCAGCTCGCAAAGAGTTTTTGGTATTGGTGGAAATCTGAAACGTAGTTGATCTTCTTGTAGGTTCCGAAGGGCACATTGAATTCGCCGCTCTGATTGAATCGGCAAAGACCATTGAAGCAAGTGCGATTCAGGAAGTAGAAGAGTTGTGCTGCTGGTTGGGTTTGAATTTTTCCCTGTTTGATCATTCGATTGAATCGATCACGGTGGGCATAGAAGAGTTGCTCATCGTTAGCCATCTCAATCGTGACCTTGAGACCATGCTGAACCTGGGAATAAAAGTTGATTAGGTGTGGATTTATATCGTTGAGCAGAGCGCGCCTGGGTTTGAGACCGAGCGCCATGGCGAGCCCGCCACAAAAGGGCTCTACGTAGCGCTTATTGTTGTGCCGTTCCCAGATAGTCGCGACCTGCGGCACCAACCAGCGCTTGCCACCTGCCCACTTCAAGGGCGGATTCAATGCCAGCTCCCCTTCAGTTGACTGCTTCCTCGAAGAACTCGGTACGCCTACGGGCGCTGACAGGGAAAGGCGAGCGGAATCCACGTTTGATGCAGCGTTTGACTTCATTTACTTGCTAGTGTCCTATCTCTCAAGTTCTAAGACCTCTTTGCCCCTGGCCGCAGAGCGGCGAAATGTTTATAGCCCAGTTGCGTGAGAAAGGTCTTAGCTCCGTAGGAGTTCTGCGGTTCGTCGCGGCGACGAACGTTTGCCATTATGAAACTCTTCGATGTATCGCGGCCGGCAAGCAAAGGTATGATGCGGCAAGGTTGTGGGTCGCGAAGGC
>CAZVHN010000167.1:0-3706 GCA_964626895.1 uncultured Chloracidobacterium sp.
TCGAGCTGGCCGTGCTCGTGTTCATCAAACGCTCTCATGGATCGGACGCCGCCGTCGTTTCCCATCGTGTCTTCGAAGAGTACATGAAGCGAAGAGGAGAAGGGGCGAAGGGGAGACGGGGAGATGGGGAGACGGGGAGTCTCGTTCGCTTTCTCCCGCGGTAACTTGGACTTGTCTTGTCTCCGCTTCTCCGAGTCCACCCGTCTCCGCGTCTTCGGTCTCAGCATTGTCCTGACTTTGGACATTGGACGTTGGACTTTGGACAAAGCCAGCCAGTTCACCCAGGCGGAGGACAATCCTACGGAAGTTCCTAATTGCCGAGACCGCGCGCGCGCTAAGGTTCTCCGGTTTTTCAATCACCTGCGAGATCGTTTCCCAATGTGAAAGGCCAGTGTCTCTCGCACGCCGGTCAATCTCTTCGAGCGTTTGTTTGCCGATGCCGCGCGGCGGGCTATTGATCACACGCGCAAGCGCAATTGAGTCATGCGGATTCAGCGCCAGCTTGAGATAGGCGATGACGTCCCGCACCTCCATCCGCTCGTAAAATGAGAAACCACCGACTATGTTGTAGGCGAGCCCTGCGCGGCGCATTGCTTCTTCAAAGACGCGGGATTGGGAGTTTGTTCTATAAAGCACTGCTGCTCTAAGATCATACTGCTCGCGGCGCTGCTCGAGGATTTTTGACGCGACGAAGCGGGCCTCGGCCTCAGCGTCGAAAGCTTGATAGTAGCGCACGCGTTCACCGGGCGGATTTGATGTCCACAGCTTCTTTCCCTTACGCTCGATGTTGTGTTTTACGACCGCGCCGGCGACGTCGAGAATGGTCTGGGTCGAGCGATAGTTCTGCTCCAGCCTGATGATCTTCGTGTTCGGGAAGTGTTGTTCGAAATTCAGAATGTTGGTGATGTCGGCCCCGCGCCATTTATAGATCGACTGATCCTCGTCCCCTACCACGCAGATGTTTTGTTGTTTCTCGGTTAGAAAACGGATCAAAGCGAACTGCAGCGAGTTTGTGTCCTGGTATTCATCGACCAGGATATAACGAAACCTGTTGTTGTATTTCTCGCGCACTTCCGCGTCTTTTCGCAGCAGCCGCACCGTTTTGATCAGCAGGTCGTCGAAGTCGAGCGCGTTATTGGCACGCAGTCGCTCTTCGTAAAGCTCATAGACGCGGGCTATCGAAGCCCGTCGTTCGTCAACGTACTCAGCCCGTGCCGCATATGCGTCGACGTCTTCACCGCGGTTCTTGGCCCCGCTGATGGCCCCTTGCACGGCGCGCGGCGCCAGCTTTTTGTCGTCGTAGCCGAGCTCCTTGATGCAGTTTTTGATAAGACGGAGGGAGTCGTCCTGGTCGTAGATGGTGAAGGTCTTACTGTAGCCTTCGTTTAACTTCTCGATGTCCTGACGGAGGATGCGAACACAGAGGCTGTGGAAAGTCGAGACCCAGGGCGCACTCGACAACTCCTGCCCACGAAGCAGTCGTTGCACGCGCGACCGCATTTCCTCGGCAGCCTTGTTGGTAAAAGTCACGGCGAGAATGTTCCACGGCCGCACACCTTTCTCTGCGATAAGGTAAGCAATGCGATGAGCAATGACCCGCGTCTTGCCGGAGCCGGCCCCGGCAAGGATTAAGAGCGGGCCGTCTGTTTGTTCAACCGCGAGGCGCTGTTCGGGATTGAGTGAAGATAGAAAATCAGTCATCAAAATTAAACGTTGAATTGAAGTTCTCATTAAAGCATACGAGTGTGATGCTCGCAAAAGTGGGCCATCGGACGAGGGAGTTTGGTGAGACCACTCAACCACAGAGCTGAGGAGGCGGTAGAGGTGTGAAAACCCAAAAGGGCCTACGGTAATTTGCAGGTCAGGAAGGGCGGCTTCGGCACCCCGGGGCTCTGAGTCCGCAGCGGACGACTGACAGTAGCCCAGCACTTGAGTGCTGGGGTCGTTGATAAATACCTACCAGTCCGGCCTGGCGGACGACTGATGGTTGATAGGGTCAATTCACCGTTGAAGGTGTTTCTTCAGCCGTCCGCTGCGGACTAAGAAAGCCAGGAGCGGCCATCATATAGAAGTCGCAGAAGGAACGAGCATTTGAACGCAAGAATTGGATAGATTCAACACCTAATACCACCTACCATGCCCGCAGGTTGGAGGTTGTCTTAACAGTGGGACGTTCGGGAGGTGCTAGGATGAGCGCAATGTTAGATCAGCAAATGACAATGTGGAAAGACCCCCAGGATGAATTCTGGCAAGCCGTCATGGCCAAAGATTCAAAGTTTGACGGCACCTTTGTGTTTGCGGTTAGCTCAACAAAGATCTACTGCCGGCCCTCATGCCCTTCGCGCCGGCCACATCGCGAACGGGTTAGCTATTTCCGTTTGCCGGAAGCCGCCGAGCAGGCTGGTTTTCGCGCTTGCCGGCGCTGTCATCCGAAACAAACAACGTCCACCGATCCTCAGATTGAGATGGTTCAGCGAGCTTGTCGGTACATCGAGACGCAAGATGAAACATCGGTTACCCTCGCGGACCTCGGGGAGCACATCGGGATCAGTGCCTTTCATTTGCAGCGAGTTTTCAAAAAGGTGATGGGAATCACGCCGCGGCAATACGCTGATGCGTGCCGGATTGGGAAATTCAAAACGAGTGTTCGCGAGAGTGGCTCGGTATCCGGAGCGATGTACGACGCCGGCTTCAGCTCGAGCAGCAGATTGTACGCCCGCGCTCCAACCGAGCTGGGCATGACTCCGGCAACCTACGGTCGTGGCGGGCGTGGCGCAACTATCAAATACACGATCGCCCCGTGCTCGCTTGGTCTCTTGCTCGTCGCCGCAACTGAGCGCGGTGTATGCGCAGTCAAACTTGGCGATTCCGACGCCGCATTAACCGCTGATTTAGCCAGGGAATACCCATCTGCCGAGATTCATCGCGCCGACCCGATGCTGAGTGGACCGGTGGATAAGCTTTTGAATTATCTCTCGGGCAAGCAGCCCGATCTTCAACTGCCTTTAGACATCCAAGCGACCGCCTTTCAATGGCAGGTGTGGGAAAACCTGCGCGCGATACCTTATGGAGAAACCAGGTCATATGGCGAGGTCGCCAAAGCGATGGGCCGACCGACCGCCGTGCGCGCGGTCGCTAGGGCCTGTGCCACTAACCCGGTGGCCCTGGTCATTCCTTGCCATCGCGTGATTCGCGAAGACCAAAACCTCGGTGGCTATCGCTGGGGTCTGGAACGCAAGGGATCTCTACTAGAGAAGGAGAGTTCGGCGGCACTTAAGGACAAGACTCGCGTTAAGTAAGACAACACTCAGAGGACCGCCACAAGGTATTCTAGTTCAAACCTCCACCGTTGCGTTGCTCACGAATGATGTCAATCACCGCATTCAACTTCTGATCGGTATGAGCCTGCGATTCCGCTAGTTCGGCCATCCTCGTATCCAGTAGGGTTTGAGCGTTAGTGAGGTCGGTTTGAGCGTTAGTGAGGTCGGTTTGAGCGGCGGTGAGTTTCGTGAAGCCATTCTCGGTGAAATTAGCGAGGCGAAGGACCACGCCCTCTATTCTTGTCAATCTTTCCTCGGCCTGGGTATGCAGTTCCTTAAGTCGCTGAATGTCGGCGGAGAATTGCGCCTGCTGCTCGACAATAAAATCCATCTTCCGCTGTGTCTCGTCATTTGTCATAGCGACTGAAGCCCCCTGCGCATGAACA
>CAZVHN010000168.1:0-6922 GCA_964626895.1 uncultured Chloracidobacterium sp.
GCACGATGAAGTTATCGATGGCTCGCGTGTCGGTGTCTTCGTGCACGCCCCAAACATCTTCCAGAATCGCCTTCCGCGAAACCACTTTACCCTCGTTCCTGATCAAGTAACGTAAGAACTGCACTTCCATGAGAGTTAACCGCACGGTTTGATTGGGAGTGCGCAGCTCCAGAGCTCCGAGGTCGATAGTCTTGCCGTCAATCGCAAAAACGTCCTCTGCAGGCCCACCGCCAACTCGGCCTGTAGCGAGTCCGCTCGCTGCGCGATCCGTTTCGGCGTGGTCCCTTTGAAACCATTCGCGCCGTCGCAGCAAGGCGTTGAGGCGGGCCATGAATACGGAAAGTTCAAAGGGTTTGGGAAGGTAGTCGTCGGCCCCGGATTCAAAACCGCGCAGCACATCGTCGGGACGCCCACGCGCCGTGAGCATCAGCACGGGAACAAACTGTCCCGACGCCCGCAGCTCGGAGGCGACCGTGAAGCCATCCTTACCAGGTAGCATCACGTCCAGAACAACAGCGTCGAAGGGTTGCTCTCCTTCCAACAAAAGCGAAAGTGCCGCTTCGCCGTTGCTGACCGTGTCCACCGTGTAGCCTTCGGCTTCCAGGTTAAAGCGCAGCCCGTCCGCCAGGTGTTGCTCATCCTCAACGACCAGTACACTACTCATGCATCATGCTCTCGGAAGTTGAATCGTAAAAGTGCTGCCCTGGCCCACCCCTGCGCTTTCTGCGAAAACCCGGCCGCCATGTCTCTCGACGATGGAGTGGACGATGAAAAGACCCAGACCGGTCCCCTTCACGCGGGCCATGAAAAGGCCCGGAGCTCGGTAGAAACGTTTGAAGATCCGCTTCAATTGCGCCCGCGGGATACCAATGCCGTCATCGGCAATGCGCACGGCCACACGCTTCTCATCAAGCGTCGCCACTGCAACCGAAATATGGACCGTCTTATCCGAGTATTTGATGGCATTATCGAGCAGGTTGGAGACTGCGGCACGTAGCTCATCCGCGTCCCCAGCCACGCGCGCGCGGTCGCCGTTCATCGACTCGTCCAACCTTAGAGACTCCGGCGCCAGATTGTATCGAACCCGCGTCAGCTCCAGACATTCGCGCACCATATCTCCAAGGTCAATAATCGTCGGGCTAAGGTGACGCCGTTTCTGTCCCGCTTGTCCGGCTCGCAGGATTTGCTCGACAGTGCGCAGGAGCCGGTCGCTATCGGCGAGCATGATGTCGTAAAAGTTTTCTCGCTGGGTTTCGTCCAGTTTCCGCTTCTTCAGGGTTTCCAGGTAGAGTCGGATGGAAGCCAGGGGCGTCTTGAGTTCGTGAGTTACGGCATTGATAAACGCATCGTGCTGCTCATTGCGCCTGATCTCACGTATCAGGAAGGTGGTGTTAAGAACCAGGCCCACAATGATCATCGGGAAAAAGATGATGCCAAAGACCAGGAGCGCGACTTGACGCCAGTTGAACAGAATCCAGCCCACATTGAGAATAATCGCCAGCGCCACCAGACAGGCGCCTAGAGTTATGAAGAAGGCTATTGATTTGCCGCGTCCCCTCACAGCCATGGGCCCATTGTAAGGCCAGTGGGCGGAAAGCAGTAAGCAGTGGGCAGTGGGCAGTGGGCAGTGGACGGGTGATAGGAGGCAGACGGCAGGTGCAGGAGGCAGGAGGAAAATAATAAAGGCAGTAAGCAGATGATGTTCTGCCTACTGCCGTCTGCCGTCTGCCGTCTGCCGTCTACGCGGCTTTTCTCAGTTCGCTAAGCCCGGGGTTCTCGGCGGCAGCTATTTGTTCCTTGCTAATAAGCCTGATTGCTTTTGCCAAACCAAGGAACTGCAATACTCGAATGCCATACCAGTTGATGTCAATCTCATACCACTTCAAGCCGTGTCTGGCGGCGCGCGGGTGCGCGTGATGATTGTTGTGCCAGCCCTCGCCAAAAGAAAGCAGCGCCACCCACCAGCTATTCGTTGAATCATCATTCGTGGGAAAGCGTCGGGTCCCCCAAAGATGAGTTGCAGAGTTTACCAGCCAGGTGAAATGCAGACCCACCGTAACTCGCAGGAAGACGCCCCAAAACAATGCCGACCACCCGCCTAAGGCAAGCAGGACAATGCCGGAGATAATTAGAGGAACAAAATACAGGTTATTCATCCAAACGTGGACGGGGTCTTTCATCAGGTCGGGCGCATAGCGCTGCATTACGCTCTTCTCATGCTGTTGCGCGGTGCCGCGAAGAATCCATCCCATGTGGGCCCACCAACGTCCATCGCGCGGTGTGTGTGGATCACCGGAAACATCGGTGTGGGCATGATGGATGCGGTGCGTAACTACCCAGTTGATGGCTCCCCCTTCCAGGGCTAGTGCTCCACAGAAGGTCAAAAAGTATTCAACTGCTTTCGGGGTCTTAAAGCCACGATGTGTAAGTAGCCGGTGAAAGCCCATGCCAATGCCCAGGCTCCCCGACACCCACCATAGAACGAGGGTCGTAATTAATGCTGGCCAGCTAAACATGAAGAGTGCTGCTATTGCCGCGAGGTGAAAGATCACCATGAAGTTTGCGGTTATCCAGTTGATGCTTCCCTGCTGCTGATGATTTCGTATCTGATTATCGGTCTTGTTCGTTGTTCTGATAGCCGTGCTCATTACTGACTCCTGGCGGAAAAGTTTGGTCGCAATCATTTGATGCAAACCACCACAGCCATCGTAGCAAGTTAGGACCATGGCGTTTGTAATAGTTGTGTAAGCGGGATAAGAGGCTATTTTAAAGAGGTTAGGCGGCCGGTAGAAGTGTCGAAAGTGTTGTCATGAGCGCGGGTGACTACGCCATTTTCAATTCTTGAAAACTTGCAAGCCTAATTTAGATCGTGCATTATTACCGCCGTTTATTCGTTCTCTCAGGCATCAACTATTTTTAAAGGGGGCTTATGGAGAAACCGACTTACGCGATTGGGGATCGCGTAGAGAAACTGTGTGCGGTATGCAGCGAAGAGCGCGGCCACGTGGTCGCTTCTGTTACCAAGCGCGGGTTGGTCTCACGCGTGACTTGCCCGAAATGTGGCACCCGCAGTTCTTTTTCGAGCGGTACCAAGCTGACCGGATCCCGCTCCAAGTCAGTCCAAAGTGAACCTTACGACATGTCCCGCACCTATCGCACGGGCCAGGTAATGATCCATCCCATGTGGGGTCCCGGAGAGGTTACCGCGGTCATCGAACCTAAAAAAATCGATGTGCTCTTCGCGGATCGTATCCGCAGGCTTGTTCATTCCCGAGCTGAGGCCTGAAACCAAGCCTTGAGTCCCAGGGTTGTACTCTGACTCGACCTTCATTTAACCCCGCCTCGTACGAATCCAACCGATACCAAGTTTGGGTAATGATGCAGCTTGGCATGTGAGAGAGTTGCCACTCAATTACAGAACCGAGGAGCGGTAGCGACCGGGTTGGTGCGGTACCGTTCAACTCGTATGAAAGCTATATTTTGGCCCTGGTTGAGGGTCGCGCAACTGAACCCGGTCGCTACCGCTCCTCGGTTCTGTAATTGACTGGTATTTCCCAACGCGCCCAAAGTGCACCAGAGTACCCATGTCTGATTTCTGCTTTCAGGGGAGCTCTGAAGGAACTGGCACCACACTGGATTTACCAGAGTCTCGCCCGGGCCCAAATTTTCCCGGGAGCCGCAGTCGACGCGAAGCGAACAGTGCTAACCAAACCACCCCGGAGGTTGCCGAGAGCAAACCCGAAATGACGGTCAGGGTACGAGGAGTGATGGCCCGAAGCGACCAACCGGCAACTGCGGTAGAGAAACTCCAGACGAGTAATTCGGTCGCGCGATCTGTAGTCGATACGCGCCCGCGCAGGTTGTCGGGCACCAGCCGCATGAGCAGAGTTTCCTGGACCGCAAACTCCGCAGCCAGCAGGATACGGGAGATGAAAAGCAAGAGACAGGCAAGCCAGAGAGTCGGCATCACTCCAATCAGCGCGAAGATCAGCCCCTGCACGACCAAAGCCCACCCGATGAAACTCGCCGTCTGCCCGGCGACCTCGAGGTAGGCCCCAACGCGCCGGGCGATCATCATTCCTAGAAACAATCCCACGCCCGCCGCGAAATAGAGTGCCGCCACTGCTCCGTCACCACTGATTCCCCGCTCGCCCGCGAACACCAGCCCGCCCAGGCGATCCGAGATCAGATTGATCGCTCCACCACCGGTGGCCCAGAGGATGTTGATCCCCAAAATTGCGGCGACCGGCGCCTGGCTCAGAATGTACAACCAACCCTCCCGAATATCTGACCAGTAACTGGGCCGACGCGTCTCCGGCCTTGACGCTTCTGTCTCCGAATGTCTTGTTTCGCGATCAGGAATCAGCCAAATTGAGTACGCCGAAACAGCAAAGGATATCGCGTTGACGACAAAGGCTGCGTGGTAGCCAACGCTCGCTGCAGTCCAGCCACCGAGAGCGGCGCCAAAAGCCATCAGCAAGAACCGCGACGAAAACATCAGCGCATTTCCGGCCAACAGATCTCGTTCACCCGTGATGTTGGGGACTGCCGCGTTTTTGGCAGCTTCGAAAAAGGCGCCGAAGAAAGACAGCACCACAGTCGAGGCATAAGCGATCCAAAGATCCTCCGGCCGGCGCACCAGCAGCATACTCAAAGCGACAAGGATCCGTGCGACGTCGGAAACAATCATCACCGTGCGGCGAGACCAACGGTCGACAAGTGCTCCGGCAAGCGGGGCGAAGAGGGTGAAAGGAAGCAGCCGCGCAACCAACATGATGGTCGTAACTTCGGCTGCCGCATGCGAAACCGAACGCACCAGTCCCAACGTGGCGATGAAGTTGAACCAATTGCCCAGCTCGGAAATCACCTGCCCGGCCAGCAATCGCCTGAATGAACGGTTGCTGCGCACGAGTTGTATGTAAGTGAGTGAAGCCATAAGAACTGTGTCGGTGTCGGGGTGTCGGTTTTTGCTGGGAGCGCAGGCGTCTCGCCTGCAGCGAGCGCGAAGCGCGAACAACGGTCCACTCGCTGCGGCTCGTCTGCAGGCGAGACGCCTGCGGTCCCAGCAGCCGCGAGACGCCTGCGGTCAGGGCAACACCTGAACCCGCCACGCAATCGAAAGAGCCGCCAAAACTACTTCAGCGGCCCTCAACTGAGAACTGTTTCGAAACCTAGCCGCCTACAAATTTTGACGGCCTCTTCTCGATAAATGCTGCGACGCCCTCTCTGAAATCCTTTGTCTGTCCCGATTGAATCTGCGCTTTTCTTTCCAACTCCAACTGCCCGGCATAGTCGTTTGTTGCGCTTGCCTCCAATAACTCCTTGATTCTCCCGATAGCCGCCGTCGGAGCGCTGGCCAGCTTCTCTGCCATCGACATCACCTGTGGCATTAACTCAGCGTCGGCAACGACGGCATTTATCATTCCCATTTCCAATGCCTGTTGCGCGCTAACCACGTCTCCCGTCATCAACAGTTCCGTGGCGCGGCGCCAACCGACCAAACGCGGCAAAATGAAAGTGCCGCCACAATCGGGCGACAACCCCACCCTGATAAAAGCCTGATTAAATCGCGCGCTTTCCCCGGCTACTACCAGATCGCACGCCAGAGCGAGATTACAACCACCTCCCGATGCAGCACCATTAACCGCGGCGATAAACGGCAGTGGTGTCTGCCGGATCAACAACAAACATTCATTAAGCGCGCGCAACGGTTCGTCGAAGAATGCATCGACCCTGCCTTCACGCTGTGCAATCTTCTGCATCTCTCGAAGATCGCCGCCGGCGCAAAATGCCCTCCCCGCTCCGGTCAATACGATCGCTCGGGCAGCTCTCTCGCGAGCATCGGCCACTGCCGCTTTGAACTCGTTACCAACCTCGAGGGTCAGCGCATTTAATGACTCCGGCCTATTCAGCGTTATCACGCAAACAGCACCGCGCATTTCGAGTTGAATCGTTTGGTAGCCCATTCCGAATTTACCGGCATCAAAGGCGCAGAAATCCTACTAAGGGAGACTGCTTACTGCGTAATCTCTTCTTATTCCCAGCGAGCGCACATACCCATAACATTGCCTAGGGAGACTTCCGCTGGCTGTCCTGATATCGAAGATCAGCTAGCTAGGTTCCCTGTTGACTTGCTCGATTCGCACTAAAACATTCGCCACAGAGCACCGGTCGGCCGCTGGATGGCTTGAACGGCACGGTGTCAGCCTTTCCGCATTGATCGCAGGTGATGTCGAATCGCTGCCGCTCGCCACCTGGTCCCCTCGAGCCGCCGAAGTTAGCTCGACGCGCATCTCGGCAGGGCTTGCAGCGTTTTGGGTGAGTCAGATTGCGTTCTTTGTAATACTCCTGCTCGCGTTCGGTGAACGGGAAGGGGGTTCCACATTCCGTGCAAGTGATTTCAAGGTCTGGCATGACGCTTTTTTCTCCTGGAAGGACGAAACTGAGGTGTCTGCCCTCTCTGGTTTCGGAGCGCTGGCACTAGCTTGTCTTGCGGCTTAACGGTTGGGTGGTTCAAGAGTGGCCAGAGACTTGTAGCAGCTCTCAACCTAACCCCTCAGGCATCGCGTCCCGAAACGGTTGTAGTGAGCCTGAGTTTACTCCACCGTAACGCTTCTATTCAAACTTTTATCTGGGTCTGTATTCGGTGAGTTTGGGTTTCGGCACATCATCCCCAAGGGATCTCAGTCAATAGCCGTGGGCGAGCATTGCGCGTCGCTCACGGATAAGCGAACGAAACATGTCTGACCCTGAGGGGGTCAAACGTCGGGCTCTGGTTTGACCCTTTCAGCATCCGACGCGGGCGGCCCGCGTTATTAATTGCGAGGTACAAGACGCGAAAGCGCCGTTGTTGAAATCATTAGACTTACGCGTCTAGTTCCTAAGGAGGGTCAGGAATCTTTTCCGCGATCCTCCGTGGGCG
>CAZVHN010000169.1:0-1911 GCA_964626895.1 uncultured Chloracidobacterium sp.
GATGAACTGGTCGTAATAGTAAAAGGGAATGGTGAAGCCGTTATGAATGATGATTCCCGGGAGGCGAGCCTGCATCATCTCGCCCAAATTGGCCGACTTGCCACCATAGGCTATGACATCTTTGGCCCGTTGCTGACTGAGGGAAGCAATGCGACTCACAGTCAGATCTGAACGCGGCCTGATCAGGTCGGGGCGAGAAGCCATGCGCTTCTGATATTCCTTCACTTGACCCAGATCGGCGCGCTTAATCGTATAGGTGTCTCGCTTAGTCTCAAACGAAACCCACCAACCGTCGTATCCCTTCAGAAGCTGATGCGCATTCTTGATATAGGCGTTAGGCACACCCCAACCCTTCACCAGCAAATTGATGTGCGACAGTGGCGTGGAAGGCTTGGCGACGATCACGCCGGCGACCGGCGGAAGCTGGATGGGCACTTCGTTCAGCACCAGGATTTCGTTGGACCCAATCTCGACGTGGTCGTCCAGTTTCTCGATGATATGAATGCGCCCCAGTCCGCGGGCCAGATTCAGCGGTTCATATTCCTGCTCTTTGGCAATGTCACTTTGCAGGACGCGCTCGAGGCCTTCAACACCGACCGATGCCTCGTCCTGCCGGGATGAGTTTGGCTTGAAAGCCACGGGTTGGAAGAAGCTTTTCTTGATGACATCGGAAGCAATCTTGATCTGATCCGCAGAAATCAGATCGCCTTCCCAGAATTCGAAGCTCCACCGTTGCAAAGGCGTCTGGTAGGCGATTGTGCCCAGCATAAAGCGACGATTGGGTTTCAGGTAGTTGTTCTCAAAAAATTCCTGTCCGCGCTCGAGAGAAAGATATGTGCCGTTGACGAAATCTTTATGGAAGGGATAGCGCGTCGAGTTCACATAGTAGATCTTGTTCTGGTCCTTGCGGTCGATGACGAAGATCACGTGAGGGAGCGGGTATGACTTATCGGAATAAACCCGGGCGAGGGAGTCAAATTCAGCTCGCGAAGTGATAGCCAGCAAGGAGCGGAGGTTTGATTTAGTTTCCTGCCCGTTGGCCCCGCCAAGCGAGACCATAAACGTCAGAACAATGGCTAACAATCTCATCGATTTCGCTGCCTTAGAGTGCAGCGCCTTGTCGTCGCTTTCCAACCTGCCAGGAAATAAGCGTGAGAATCCATAGCACATGACCGAATTACTCGTACGCCATACCCAAGCGACGACGAGGCGCCGCATTCCAAGGTCGGCTCGCTAAGGTGTCTTTGTTGTCGAAGCTGCCTTTGGGCTTGCGGTAGTTGTGCGTGTCGCGGGTTTTGTGGGGGCCGAGGGTCCTCCCTTGGGGGCAATACGCCCGCCGCGTGTTAGCGCGATACGCTTGTCACGTGCTGCCGAATCCGAAATAGCAACTCGAATCGCGCGATAAGAACCGTCACGGGCCTTGTTTGTTGGGTTATAGGAGAGCACGTACTGAGTGCGAAGGTCGCGCACAATCTCATTGGCGATCCTGGGCAGTTCTGATATTGACTGAGGGAAGAAAGCGCGACCGCCAGTCTCGGATGCCAGTCTGTTCAGTAGGTTCACTGCTTTGTCGCGCGAGCTCTTGCGGATAAAGCCGCCGTCTTTTTCGAGCTCATTAACGAAACCAATGACGTAGATCTGAACATCTGCCTCGCGCAGCCGAGCGAACAATTGTTCCTGCCTATAAAAACTGACTCGATCTTCGCCGTCAGTTACTACTATTAGCGCCCGCCGGCGCCGATCATCGTCATCACCCTTCTTATATTCGGCCACCCGTTCCGCGGACAGATAAACAGCATCGATGACCGCTGTTTGCCCGCCCTCGATGTACAGGTTGTCGAGCGCCTCCAAAAGCAGTTCCATATTTGAAGTGAAGTCCTGCATCGTTTCGATCTTGTCGCTGCTGATGAA
>CAZVHN010000170.1:0-2644 GCA_964626895.1 uncultured Chloracidobacterium sp.
TTGGTGGCCTCGCTCATTGACGAATGGAGGCGATGAAAGCGATCCTGGCGGAACCGGGAGCGGTAGCGACCGGGTTATGGATGGCGGCTAACTCCGCGGCTTGGACCCAGTCGCTACCGAAGCTGTGAAAAAATTAGAGAAAGAGTTACTTGAATAGTTCTCCGGAGCGAGGGCGAATTTGGCAAGGAAGGGGGCCGCAGCGCGCCCGCTAACCTTAGCCAGAATACGAGCACTCAAGTCACAGAACCGCTTGCCGTAGCCAGCGGATGCTAGCACTCACGTTAGCATTAACCGTGAGAGAGGCGGGTGATAGCGTAAATAAGCAAGTCCGTTGGTTCGCCGGCAGAGTGACATCCATGACTGAAGAGCTGTTGATCTGATGTCCCACGACCGAGTCTTAGCCATAGTAGGGTTTGAGCAGTTTCGATAGAGTTGAGAGCTAGCATCCGCTGGCTACAGCAAGCGGTTCTGTGAGTTGAGTGCTGGTAACCGCGCAGCACGACAATCCACCCGTGACCGCTCCCGGTTCTGACTGGTAGAGATGTCACTATCATTTGGTTCAGAAGAGCTCACCATGCTGCGCGCGCTGGCAGCGCGTTTCCCCACTGCGGATGCGGCTTTGGCGGAAGTCTCCGCGTTACGAGCCGGTCTGTACCTGCCCAAGGGCACGGTTCACGTAGTCAGCGATGTACACGGCGAATACAAAAAGCTGCGGCATATTATCAACAACGGTTCCGGCACGCTGCGTCCGCTGGTGCAGTCGCTTTTTGCAGATCGCTTGAGTGAGAGTGAACTGCGAGATCTACTTGCCCTTCTCTACTATCCACGCGAGGCGCTGGAGTATCTGAGTGAGCAGCTGAGCGTTGCGGCGACCCGCCAAGCGTGGGTGCGAGGCACACTACGCCTTCAGTTTGATATCGTTCGTCGATTAGCAGGCGTCTATCGACATGCTTCTGTTGTCGCGCTGTTTCCCCCCGCTTACGAGGAATTGTTTACAGAACTGCTGCATGAGCCGTGTAACACTCGTGGGCAGGGGTATGTCGACGCAATGGTCGACGGGCTCATGAGGCATGGGCGCGATTTAGCCGCAGTGCGGGCGGCCGCGCGTCTGGTGCGCAATCTTAGCGTGTCAGAAATTGTGGTGGCCGGTGACCTCGGCGATCGTGGTCCGCGCGTCGATCGCGTTATCGAGTATCTAAGGCATCAGCCAAGCGTCTCGATCGCGTGGGGTAACCATGATGTCTTGTGGATGGGCGCCTGTTTGGGCCATGAGGCGTTAATCGCAACGGTGGTGCGCATCTCTCTTCGCTACCGGCGCCTTTCGCAGCTCGAAGAGGGCTATGGTCTGATCATGTCGCCGCTCGAGAAGCTTGCACGAACGATTTATGCTGAAGACCCGGCCGAAAGATTTAAGACCCGCGGAACGGGGCTTCGCGATGATCTGTTGATGGCTCGGATGCAAAAGGCCGCCGCGATCATGCAATTTAAGCTCGAGGGCCAACTAAGCCGGCGTCATCCGGAGTGGGAAATGGAACATCGCAACCTGCTGCACAAAACCGATTGCGCCGCAGGGACAGTTGAAATCGACGGACGGGTACACTCGTTGCGCGATACACACCTTCCGACCCTTGATTCGGCAGACCCTTACGAACTTTCCTCGGAAGAGCGTGCCTGCATGGATCGCCTCAGGCAGTCCTTCATTTCGAGCACGCGGCTCTGGGAACACATGTTATTTGTCGCCAGGCGAGGCGCTATGTGGCTGCGCCGTGATCACGCGCTGATCTTCCACGGCTGTGTGCCGGTGAATGAAGCCGGAGACTTTCTTGCTCTCACGGTCGATGGCACACAGTATTCAGGACGCGCGCTCTTCAATGCGCTCGATTCAGTGGTACGTGGCGCTTTTCGAAGAGGCGAAGCGGCGGGTGGCGAGGCTGACTGGCTCTGGTATCTCTGGACCGGCCCGCGCTCTCCTCTTTTTGGCAAAGATCGCATGTCCACTTTCGAAAACTATTTCGTGGATGACAAAGAGGCGCGAAAAGAACATAAGAATCCTTATTTCAAGTTGATTCACGAGAATGGCTTCTGTCGTCGCGTCTTGGAAGAGTTTGGTGTGATGAAAGACGGCCTGATCGTCAACGGTCACGTGCCGGTTAAAGTCGAAAAAGGCGAGGAGCCGGTCAAGCGATCCGGCGCCGCGGTGACTATTGATGGTGCGTTTTCCGAAAGCTACGGCGATCGTGGTTATACCTTAATACTCGCGCCCGAACGAATCGCGCTTGCCGAGCATCACCACTTCGAATCAATCTTAGACGCTATTACCTCAGGCGCCGACATAGTGCCGAAAGTCTCGGATCTGCGCGTTTATAATCCGCCGCGACTTATCGCCGATACCGAAGAAGGCAATGCTCACCGGCAGGACATCGCAGCACTTGAAAGACTGATGCTTGCCTACCATGAAGGCGCTCTGCTTGAAAGCCTCAATGCTTTACTCTGATCTTTCGGAGGGCTTTGCCCCAAAAGTCATTGGACCCAGCAGCATCTTTGGGCTGCCAATGACAAGGTTCAAGAAATGAGGAGCAGCGCAACGCTCAGAACCGCTTGCGGTAGCCAGCGGATGCTAAGCTCAAGATTAATGGTTAACGTC
>CAZVHN010000171.1:0-2791 GCA_964626895.1 uncultured Chloracidobacterium sp.
GGTGGTACTGACTTCATGAGACCGCGGCATGAGTGAGTCGCTACTCAGGACCCACCCGCTACCGCGAGGTGGTACTGACTTCATGAGACCGCGGCATGAGTGAGTCGCTACTCAGGACCCACCCGCTACCGCGAGGTGGTACTGACCTCATGGGCCGCGGCGTGAGTGAGTTGCTACGCTTCGGATGCTACTATCAGCCCCATTGCAGTTGACTCTAACACGGACGAATCTTCGGAGGATGGTTCATGCCCCAAACGCTACACATGGAACGCCACTTCACAGCCAGTGAAGTCGTACGTGACGTTGTAATTGGAATGTCCGACGGGTTGACGGTTCCCTTTGCGCTCGCTGCCGGTCTTACGGGAGCAGTTGCCACAACCGGCATCATCGTTACTGCCGGCCTGGCTGAGATTGCCGCGGGATCGATCGCCATGGGTCTCGGGGGTTACATGGCCGGGAAGAGCGACGCGGAACACTATGCCAAAGAACGTGAACGCGAAAAGCGCGAGGTAGCGGAAATTCCTCACGAGGAAATGAGGGAAGTCGCGGAAGTATTTCAGTCATACGGACTGAGTGAGGCCGAAACGTGGCCCATCGTGCAGGCGTTGCGCCAGCAACCACAGAAGTGGATCGATTTCATGATGCGCTTCGAGTTGGGACTCGAGAAGCCGGATCCCAAGCGGGCGATGATTAGCGCATTAACCATCGGCGGCGCTTACGCGGCGGGGGGTCTCGTCCCGCTGGCTCCCTACATGGCAACGAATAGCACGTCAGTGGCACTGCTTGTTTCAATCGTCGTAACGATCGCGGCTCTTTTTGTTTTCGGTTTTATCAAGGGCCGCTTTACCGGAATGAGGCCACTGCGCAGTGCCTTGCAAATGGCCTTCATCGGGAGCGCCGCCGCCGGTGCTGCGTTTTTGATAGCGAGATTGATATCGGAATAGTGTGTCAGATGGCCCGCTGACGAACTGCCCCGTCCATTGCCGATTTCCGATTGCCAATTGCCGATTTCCGATTGCCAATTGCCGATTTCTTCTGATTAATCCCGCGTTATTGCTTAAGGATTGATTGGCCGGAAAACCTAAACTGCACAGGTCCGCACCGCACTCCAACAGAACATTCCTCAGCCTACTGCGTATACACTTTCCCGCATCCAGCTTAGTAGATTAGGAGACCCACTTAATGCACTCGCTTTCTCGTAATAACGTCCGAAGCCGCGGATTTTTGTCTGCGGTACTTGTTGTTGCGCTACTCTCGTCGTCCGCTCTGGCATGGCAATCAGGCGCAACCGCGACAGCCACCAAAGCCACTGCGACCCTGACGGCTGCAGAACGAAAGGCTGCTGGTCGCGTCAAACTCGAAACCGTCCGCGACGTCACCACTGTTCTCAGCTCGAAAGAGTTTGAAGGTCGAGGAACCGCCCAGCCCGGTGCGGATAAGGCTGCGCGCTATCTGGCGGCCCGCTTCGCTAAATTAGGACTCAAGCCAGCGGGTGAGAATGGAACTTACCTGCAACCGATCAATTTCAGGTCCGCCCAGGTGTTGCCGGAATCATCCTTCACGGTAGGAGATGTGGCTCTCAAGCATGGGGAGGACTACATCGTCTTGCCGCCTTACACCTCTGAGCAGGTGGATCAGACAGGCGGCGTTGTCTTCGCGGGTTACGGCGTTGTCGCTCCGGAGCTGAAGCGTGACGACTTAGCTGGTCTCGAACTGAAAGACAAAGTTGTGATTATTCTCAGCGGGCAACCCGAAGGTGTGGACGCAGCCGCCTGGAGACGCGCCACTAACCCGCAGACGAGAGCCATGAACATCTTCGGTCGCGGCGCGGTTGGGATGATCGTCGCCAACGCCGGCACGCCGGCGCAGCCATTCTCAACCCTCGTCAATTATCTTTCGCGCCGACGCGTCACTCTCGCTTCGGCGCCGGCGCTGCCTTTCAAGATTCCGCCGGTGCTGCTTACGAGCGACGCGGCGATGGAAAAGCTGTTTAAGGGCTCGGAAATGACTTTCGCCCAAGTTTTAGCGAAGGCCAAGAGCGGCGAGATGGTTTCTCGCGATCTTGGGAAGACCGCAACTCTGGCGCTGCGCTGCAAACTCGCAGAGGGGACCAGCGACAATGTGGTAGGCGTGTTGGAAGGCTCCGATGCGAAACTGAAGGAAGAGGCGGTGGTCTATTCCGCGCACTATGACGCTTACGGAATTGATGGTAATCGTATCTTTCCTGGGGCCGCGGATAATGCGCTCGGCACAGCGACAATCACAGCCATCGCCGAAGCGTTTGTAAAAGCTTTTCCGAAAGCATCATCGCGTCCACGTCGCTCGATAATATTTCTCGCGGTAACGGGTGAAGAGTATGGCCTGCTCGGGGCCGAACACTGGGTCGGGCACCCCACCTGGCCGCTCGAGAAGGTGGCCGCAAATATAAATTTCGACGGCATCGGTACGGAGGTATATGGTCCGGTGAAACGTATCGTCGGGTTTGGAGCAGAGCATTCCGACCTGGGTACCGTTTTTGAGGAGGTCTCAGTGGCGACGGGAAACATCGTAACACCCGACCCGCTCCCGGAAGAGAACGCGTTTGTTCGCTCGGACCACTATGCGTTTGTGAAACGGGGTGTGCCGGCCTTGATGCTGATGGGCGGTCCGGAAGGGGATCTATCGATCTGGGTTTCGCGCATGAAGAAGTGGATGGCGACTGACTATCACTCGACCACCGATACTGTGAAGGCCGATTGGAACTGGACCGGTCCCCAAACACTCGCCAGGGTTGGACTGATTATTGGTCTAC
>CAZVHN010000172.1:0-10756 GCA_964626895.1 uncultured Chloracidobacterium sp.
ACTCCCGTGGCATTAATTACCCGGCGAATCCCTGCCTTACTTTCCCGTGCGCCGACTTCCTTAAGTCGTTGTTCAGCCTTGAGCAGTAAGGTCTCGCGGGTGTCGCGATTGGACATCTCGCTAGCCAGGATTTTTGCCCGCATCTCATCTGTCACGGTTCGCGCTATGACGGTAAGCCGTGATAATCCAACCAGATTGCGTAAGCTCACGGCAGTTTCCGTTCGCAGCAATTGGTCGACGGAAGGCAGTAACCGGAGAGCGGTTGTTTTAACAGTGGCGGGTTCAGACATGATTGCTGTTCAGCCTCGGAGTTTTGGTCGATAGAATAACTTCTCGCTCATCCTCCAGGCAAACGGACGGCATCAAGGGGCCGTTTTAGGCTTGTTCTGAAGAAGTAGTTGACACACAGCTTTTCAAACACCTAGACTCGGAAAAGCGTCTAATCCCGACGCCCCCGCCCATAGCCCCCAGCCAGGGAGAAAGCCTTAAGTGAGAACCCGCGACAATAAGCTGCTGCGCGCTCAATTGAGAGCCCGGAGCAAGAACAAATTTGCAGTAGGAGAAAACCAGCCAACGGTCGATGAACAGTTGACGCGTCTGGAGGAGGATATCCGCCGCCTCAAAGTTGAATTTGATGTCTACTTTAACGGGGCGGCCAAACGTCCACCGTATGACACCAAGGGGCGAGTTGAAACGCATATGAAGCGTTTAGGAGACGATCGGACTCTGTCCTTTGCTCAACGTTACCGCTTCAATTCTCTGGCTGCTCGATATACCGCATTCCGCGATCTCTGGAGGCGTACAATGCAGGGACGCGAAGAGGGTCGAGACCCGGCCTCAGCTGCCAGGGCAACTGCCAAGCAGGAAGCCGTTGAGGGGTTTACTCGAACAACCCTTGTTTGTGCTGACGCAAATAAGGATGTCGAAACGGTGAAGCATCTGTACAACGCCCTGGTTGAAGCAAAGACAAAGTGTGGCGAACCGACGGACGATTTTTCATTTCCGCGATTCCATCGTTTGATTGCCTCGAAAGCCGAGAGCTTAAAAGAAAAACTCGGTTGCGAGCGAGTGTGCTTTTCAGTTGATGTTGAGGGCGGCCACGTAAGCTTCAAGGCAAGAGCTGAACGATAGAAGAAAAAGCAGCGACCGAGAAGAAAAAGGCGACCATGTGGTCGCCTTTTTCTTGATGCGCTTGCCGGACTCGAGACCGGAAGCGGTCAGTGGCTTTGCTGTTGCAAGCCGGGGAGATGCTTACATCTTAGTTACTTTTTCAGCCTGAGGTCCCTTGGGGCCCTGGGTAACTTCGAACTCGACTTCCTGACCCTCCTCGAGAGTCTTGAAGCCATCACCCTGAATGGCGCTGTAGTGAACGAAGATGTCTGAAGAGCCAGGCTGCTCAATGAAGCCATAACCCTTCGAATTGTTAAACCACTTGACCTTACCGGTTGTTCTAGACATAACAACGAATCCTCCTAACGATTCGGTAAAACGGGGGCGAGTAGTCCAGATTTCAGTCTCGGATTTGTTCAAAACCCAAGGCTGAATTCCGCACTAGTCCGCGCCGACCTGAGGTTAATGCTTGTGAGCCGGACACGCTTTTGAACGGGCGTTACGGAAACACACAATCAACAAAAATGCATGGTGGAAAGCGCGGGAGCGCAATTCCATCATGCATATACTTACGGGGGCGAAACTCGAAAACTCATTACTGTAAAGCTAGCAAATCGGAAATGCCGGGGCTAAATCAAAGGAAAACCCTGCATTGGAACTTCGGCGCATACTAAGCGAAAATTCTCGGGCGTGTCAAGCATAATTCCGGCCTAAAATACGAGCCTGCTGAGGTTACAGGCTTCCCAAAATGTTTCGGTGTAGCGCCCGATTGAACGATTCCGACCCCTAGTGCGCGGTGGTGAGCAGGTATTGCAAAGGATTCACTGGCTCGTCATTAATGCGTACCTCGTAATGGAGGTGAGGGCCGGTTGAGCGCCCGGTCGAACCAACCTTCCCAACGAATTCGCCCCGCCTCACAGTAGCTCCCTGAGAGACCGCAATGTGGGAAAGATGGCCGTAACGAGTGGTTAAACCGCCACCATGATCGATGACAACAAGTTGGCCGTAGCCATTCTGCCAGCCGACAAAACTTACTTTACCGGTCGCACCTGCGCTTACCGGCGCACCCCAAGGCGCGTCAATATCCTGGCCGGTGTGAAATTCGTAAGAGCCCCCACCAAAAGGATTCCTGCGGCCCCCGAACGCACTCTCGAGTTTGCCGACGACAGGCCAGACGGAAGGAGTGTACCCACGTCCCCGCATCACCGCTTCATAAGCGTGCAGGTCTTTTTCGAGATTAGTCATCTTTTCTTCCAGAGCCGGCAGACTGTCAGCCTCCAGGGGCATCGCCGGTCCGCCCGTGCCTGGTAAGTCGGCGTTCTCAGGCACAACTCCAGATTTCTCGGCAAGTTTACGGGACGTGTCTTCCACGGCCTCAACACGATTACTTAGTTCATTCAATTCCTGTCTTTGCCTTTCGTTCTCAGCGCGAAGACGTTGGTTTTCAACCTCAATGCGAAAATGCTGGGCTTGTTGCGTCAGTCCGTAAAACCCATAGAGACAGCCGCAGAAGAGAATGGCCGCGACCAGCGCAAAGAGTCTGAGCCATTTCTTTTCAACGCAAATTCGTCTGATTCGAGCTCGGGAACGGGAAGTGTGGGTAATAATAAAAGCATAAAATCGGTCGTCTCGGGCCATCTTGCTTCTCCACAATGCATCAACGCAGAATCTGTAGGCTGCGTGTGCAATTAGCAAAGGCACAGTCTTGAAGACGCCAGACTGTGCAGCTTAGTTATTTTTACGAGGGTCTTTTACCTGCTTGAAGATTTGCAGCGGATGAATCAAACCTTCCCGTGTTAAAGACGCTGTCCATCCGGCCGGTGCTGCAAAGAAGCGTGACCCTATCACACCGCCAAGGGCCATTGCAAATCCGAAGAGATTGCAAAATGATTGCAAAAAGTTAAGCAAGAATCTACGACAAGAATTTACGCGTGGTTCGATCAGGAAGGCGCGGGTCGGAAAAGCAGGGGGCTAAAAATTAGCGGCTTCTCGTCGACGGCGGGAACGATCACGAAGTATGGCTAGAACGATCAATACGACTACCGCGACGAAAATAACAACGATTGCGACTTTCACCACTACCAGCAAAAACCCTACCAGAGCAATAAGCTGACTGAGCAAAGTGATAACCAAAAGTATGAGCGCGGCGATCCCGCCTAGCCTCGCAAAAATCCCCAATAAGCTCATGATTTAGTCCTTATTCTCTTGTAACTCAAGACCTTCGCTCAAAAGACGCAGTTTCGATCTGCCTGCGCGACAACTGAGTCGTCTCCCCAGTCCGAAAACGCGATTCAATCGTGCCAGTCGAAACGACAGATGGGGGAGGCATTCGCGAGTCGAATCGCACCACCCGGTCCGAAGACTTACGCCTGCGGATGTAGTCAAACAGCATGTAAGCACCCAGGGCTACCAAGGCAACTGGCAGCAGCTCCCGAATCGGTAACTGCACTCCTAAGAGCGTGTGGAGGAGGAACACACTTCCAATAACGATCAGGGTCAGACCCCAGGCAAAAGGGTTTCCGTAGAGTCTGCGCGCTATGACATCCTCTTCAGTTTCGGGGGTCAAACCCGCCCGCATCAACTGAGCCGTACGGCAAGCATCAACTGCCGCAAACAACCAGGTGCCCAAAACTCCGAGAATGAAGAAAAGCACTCCCTGCGTAATGACTGCCATCTGGAAAAAGCTGGCGAAGATTGCAAAGTGAACAACCGCTTTTGATGTTTGGCCGTTATAGGCCGCGCCCAAGCCCGGAACAAACGACAATAGCGTAGCCACGAAGGGCGAGCTTCGACGTCTAATCACCTGAGAGGCGTCAGCCTGTGAATGCTGTCGCAGGAATTCAACTCCCGCCACAATGCAGTCCTGGCAGAACGGGAAACCACGAATGCGGTGGTCGCAGGCGGCACATAACGGGCGAGCACAGCGATTGCACTGAACCCCGGCCGGATTCTTCTGATGATAAGTACAATACATCATCTTAAGTGACTGATCCTTGCGACCCGTTCAATGTTTCTTCTCACTGTTACTGTTGCCTGGGGCTTCCTGGTTTGCCTGCGGCTTCTGCTCCGCAGGTTCTTGCCCCTGGCCCGAGCTATTTTTAGGGCTCCGACTCTGACCGCCTACGAGGCCCTTGAGGCCGTTCGTAAACTCCTTGATGCCGCCTTCTGATCCGCCCGAATAGCTTTGCTCCGCCAGACGCAGACTTGCACGATAAACGCCGCTAATCGAGCCATCCGCTGAAACCGTATTGGTGAGCACAAACACTGCGACCAGCAACATGGTTGCAACCGTTGCAAGTTGTGGGGAAACAATCGGGTCAAGCCAGATCCGAAGTCGCGATGCCAATCGGGCAGACCAGGGGGCGCGAACCTCCTCCGCCTTTAGGGTGCCGATTGTGGCCTGCAGGATTCTTTCATCAAGACCAGCCGGTACTGGCATTTCTTCGTTGATATAGGTGTAACAGGCGCCTATCGAGCGAACTACTTCGCCGGGAAGCTCTGTGCAACGATCGCAAAGTGCAGCATGACGCTCCCAACGATGGTAGAAGGGCGCAGGTAGAAATCCATCCAGGAAATCCGTGAGTGATTCCTCAAACTCCTGGCAACTCATGGCCGCTTCCGGCATCGTCTTTTTCAAGATGCGCGCTTCGAGCTCTCGAGTTGGTTGTGGCACGGCCGCAACGCGGCAAGCATGCATCGTAATTTTGACTTCGCTCAAGGTTTGATGGCAGACGGGGCAGCGAAGCGCGTGCTCTGAAAACGCCCTATGCGCAGCAGGGTCGAGTATTCCCTCGAGGTAGTCACTCAGCTGGTTCTCAAAATCTGCACAAAACATTATGTTCTCTCTTCCGCCCCTCTATCCTTCTTACTTACTCAATGGACCGCTCAGCACCCCCGCCTGCGAGCAGTCCCATTCTGACTAAGCCTGGCTCATTGCCACCACCTTCATCCGCCGCAATATCTTGGCCAACTCGATGCGGCCCCGGTTTATGCGGGACTTAACCGTCCCTTCGGGTATCCTCAAAAGATCAACAATCTCCTGGTAACTCAACTCCTCTATGTCCCGTAGAATGACGCAGGTGCGTAGGTCGGGTGAGAGCTTGTCAATACCTGCCTGAACCTGCGCGCCGAGTTCCCGGCGTTCGATTTCCTGTTGCACGGAGCGGCTGGTGGTGTGGAGATGGTAACTGTGATTGGCAAGATCGTCCGCATGATTGTTGTGTGGCGTCCGTTGTCGTTTTCTGTAGTCATCAATGATGAGATTGCGGGCCAGTCTCATGAGCCAGTTTTGCAGGTCACCTTGTTTCGAATCGTATTGACCCAGCGAGCGATAAACCCGAACAAAGACTTCTTGCGTTAGGTCTTCCGCGGCGTCGGCGCGGGAAGTAAAACGGTACGCAAGATTGTATATACGTCGGGAGTAACTCTGGACAATCTCCTCCCATGCCGCACCATCTCCAGCGCGACATCTGCGAATCAATTCGGCTCCTTCGTTGGCAGCCAACGTTCTTGCAGCCCCCACCTGATGTCTTCTCCGGCTCTGACTGATACTCAAATCTAACTCTGTCCGGCAAGGTGGCAAAACTCCCTTGTCGAGAGCGGTTACGAAGGCTCGGAAGCGAAAGTTCCGGCAAAGGAGATGAGCCCTTAACTCGATCCGGATGCAAAGTTCCTTCATCCAGCAGAGAACTCATCTATTAATAAACGGGTGAAGGCATTCCTAACCCATTCTTGCCGCCAAATGGGAAACTGTAGTAGCCTCTCTCGGTGGCCCCATATCTTGTGGTTTGCTTTCTAACTAAGTCAAGTTCTTCTACGCCCGCCAAGCGGAGCATTCGATTGAGTTGAAGTCATCATCGCGCAAATATGTTGAGTTTGGCGCACTCTGTGCTCTTGCCGTTGGCATTCTTTGGTGGTTTGGGCGGCAACTCGATTGGGGGGAAGTACGATTAGCAGTAGGCCAGTCCAATCTATACTTGCTTGGGTTGGCGGTGCTGGTTATTTGTCTCGCCTATCTCTTCCGCGCCTACCGTTGGGGCGCACTCCTTGCACCGCTCGGTCCGACCAGCCTTAGTCACCTTTTTGCCGCAACTACAGTTGGATTTGGCGCGGTGTTTCTAATGGGGCGCATGGGCGAGGTGGTTCGTCCTGTTGTTTTGCCCATGCGTGATCCGCGAGTGCGAGCCAGTAGTTCCTTTGTGACCATCATGGTGGAACGGATGTACGACATGATGGCTGTGGTGGTCCTCTTTGCTGCGAATCTCTTGTGGTTCACGCCGCCAACCAACGTGGGAGCGGAATTCTCGCGAGTTCGAATTGCGGGGATTGTTCTGCTCATCCTGTCCATTGCAGCAGTTGTGGGGCTGACCTGGTTTAGAAGAAGGTCAAAAAGCACTATTGCTTGGTTAGAAAAACGCCTGGATCACTTGGAGTTTATCCCGGTGCGCCTCAGACGCGCGCTTATTAGTATTCTTGAGCAATTGGCGAAATCTCTGAGAGTGTTGGTGGATGCGCGTGAGCTTGCTGTCACGATAGCCTGGACAGCAATGGTGTGGGCCGGAATCACACTCGCTAACTGGCTGGTCTTGCGCGCGTTCGGACTTCGCTTCGGAATCAGTGAGGCTATCTTCATTCTTGGTTGGTCGCTGGTGGGATCACTGGTTCCAACGCCCGGCGGAGCCGCCGGAGCATTTCACGCAGCCACGGCTGCGGGCCTTATTTTCCTGGGAGTGCCCCGCGAAACGGCAGCCGCAGTCTCTATCGTGATGCACGTCGTTGCTTTCGGCCCAGCCGTAGTCATCGGTTTTTTTTACTTCGTGCGTGGTGACATTAATCTGACCCGGCTCCGATCCCTGATGTCTCCTGAAGCTGTCGAACATGCTGTGGAAGATGAAAGTATTGTGCCTGACGAATTACTCATGCAGCAGCAACTTGAAACCGTCACCACCAGCGAATGATCTTTGTCGGAACAGCTTCGGTAAGATTCTCCTCGTGAGGTTTGTGATTTATGAAGTGTCCCTTCTGCGGATATCTGGAAGACAAAGTGGTTGATTCGCGCGAGTCTCGCGAAGGTGAGGCAATTCGACGGCGGCGTGAATGCTTGCGTTGCGAACGCCGGTTTACGTCCTACGAGCGCATTGATGAGATACCCTACATGGTTGTTAAGAAGGACGGACGGCGGGAGACATTTGATCGTAACAAAGTGATGGCGGGATTGCTGCGGGCCTGCGAAAAACGCCCTGTTCCGTCGTCGAAACTCGACGGCATCGTTAATGCAATCGAGAAATATGTACAGGAATCTTCCGAGCGCGAGCGGCCGACAAGCAAGATAGGGGAAATGATCATGCGTCGTTTAAAAGAGCTCGACAAAGTTGCCTACGTCCGCTTCGCTTCAGTCTATCTGGAGTTTGAAGACGTTTCGGAATTCATGACCGAGCTGAAGCACCTTGTTCGAACTCGCGCTAGTGGCCCCGGGGGCAAGAAAGGGTAAGGCAACCCGGGCTGAATGGAAACAGACTATCCGAACTAGATGATCAACCCCATTCGCACAACCGGTCTGGAACGCCTCGAATTGCAACGTCTGCGCGACCGCGTCGGCCGGCTGTTTGCTGCCTTGCAGGAGGCTACCGTGGCGGAGGATCCGCTGGCTTCAGGCGCCTGGGCCCCCCCAGTGGATCTTTGCGAGGCGAACGACGCCGTTTACATTCGCTCAGAACTTCCAGGGCTGAAGGCGGATCAGATTCATATTGGCTTGACGAACACGCAATTGCGGATTTGGGGCGATAAGAAAAGACGCGTGCCACGCAACCGCATCATTTCGCATCTTTGTTCCGAACGAAGCTACGGCAGGTTCAGCCGGATCGTTCCGCTGCGCTGGACGGTCAGCGTTCGAGACGCAACGGCCCAGCTCGAAAATGGCATATTGCTCATTCGTTTGCCCAAGATCGAAGATCGCCGCGGCGCTGAATTTAAACTTGCAGTAAAAGAAGCGGCTGACGAGTAACAACAGTTTCCGGAAACAATCGAAACTTCTGGACGCAGATCAAGTAGAATCACTTTATGGCAATTATCAAAGAAGCAGACATCACCGAGGGTAAAGAAACCACAGACAGCGAGCAGCAGTTGCAGATACCAAGCGAACTGCCAGTCTTGCCGCTTCGCGATATCGTTATCTATCCCTTCATGATCGTGCCGCTATTCGTCTCGCGAGAAAAGTCTATTCGCGCGGTTGACGAGGCGCTGGGTGAGAATCGAATGATTCTGCTCGCCTCTCAGAAAGACCTCGACAAGGAGGAACCCTCCGCCGACGATCTTTACAGGGTGGGCACCGCGGCCGTCATCATGCGCATGCTCAAGTTGCCTGACGGACGCATTCGTATACTCGTTCAGGGCCTCGCCCGCGCCGAAATAGAATCGGTTGACACGAATAGCCCATACATCCGCTCCCGTGTTCACGTGATGCAGGAAGTACTCCCTCCCGAGCGGTCTCTCGAAGTTGAGGCGCTGATTAGAAATGTCCGCGCGTCCATGGAAAAAGCGATCAATCTCGGGAAAAACATTTCGCCTGAGGTCATGGCCATCATAGCTAACCTTGACGACGCCGGACGCCTGGCCGACCTCTCCGCTTCAAATCTAGAACTAAAAGTTGAAGACGCTCAGTCTGTACTCGACATAGCTGAGACAACTGCGCGTCTGCGCCGCGTAAATGAGTTGCTCAACAAGGAAATCGAAGTTCTGACGGTACAACAGGAGATCAATACTCAGGCACGTGCCGATATTGATCGGTCTCAGCGGGAGTTTTACCTGCGGCAGCAGATGAAGGCCATCCAAACCGAGTTGGGCGAGGGCAATGAGCTGGCAGAAGAGATTGCCCAGTTCAGGGAAAAGCTCGAAGCGGCAGGCATGCCCAAGCTTGCCGAGGACGAGGCTTTGCGGCAGCTAAAGAAACTGGAACGAATGCACCCGGACGCGGCCGAAACCGCAACGCTGCGAAACTGGATGGAAATCATGACCGATCTTCCGTGGTCAAAATCGTCCACGGATAATCTCGATCTGCGAAAGGCCGAGCAGATTCTGAACGAAGACCACTATGGCCTGGAGAAGGTCAAAGATCGGATTGTCGAAGCCCTCGCAGTGCGCAAGCTTAAGGAAAAGCCAAAAGGCCCCATTCTTTGTCTGGTCGGCCCTCCGGGCGTCGGAAAGACTTCGCTGGGGCGTTCAGTCGCACGCGCGCTTGAACGAAAGTTTGTTCGCCTCTCGTTAGGCGGTATTCACGATGAAGCTGAGATTCGCGGTCACCGCAGGACGTATGTCGGTGCTATGCCCGGTCGCTTCATTCAGGCGATTCAGCAGGCAGGCACTAACAATCCACTCATCATGCTCGACGAGATCGACAAGGTCGGTGCGGATTTTCGTGGCGACCCGTCCTCAGCTTTGCTGGAAGTACTCGATCCCGAGCAGAACAACAGTTTTCGAGACAACTACCTCGGCGTAACCTTTGATTTGTCGAACGTGATTTTCATGACGACGGCAAACGTGCTGGACACTATTCAACCAGCCTTGCGTGATCGCATGGAGGTTATCCGTCTCGCAGGCTATACGGAGGAAGAAAAACTCGAGATCGCGTTGCGACATCTGCTGCCGAAACAGATGGAAGAAAACGGAATCACTTCGCGCGACTTGCATATTTCCAAGACTGCGCTCACCGCAATCGTCCCGCAGTACACTCAGGAAGCCGGGTTGCGGCAGTTGGAGCGAGAGATAGGAAGAATTTGTCGCAAGGTGGCCAGGCGCATCGCCGAGGGTCCTAAGGGAGCAGTTAGAGTTTCGCTCAAAAATCTTCACGAGTTTCTGGGCGCCCCGAAAATTCTTCCTGAAGAAGTACTCAAAAAGGATCAGATCGGCGTGGCCACCGGGTTGGCCTGGACGGCTGTGGGCGGTGATGTACTTTTCATTGAGGCCCTCCGCGTGAAAGGGAAGGGCAACCTGGTACTCACCGGTCAGCTTGGTGAGGTGATGCGTGAATCAGCCCAGGCGGCCTTTTCGTACGCGAAATCACGGGCGAAGGAACTCGAGATTAGCGACGAGGACTTTTCTACCTACGATCTTCATATTCACATTCCGGAAGGCGCCATTCCGAAGGATGGGCCTTCGGCGGGGATCACGTTGGCAACGGCTATGGTATCGGCGCTTTCTTTGCGTCCGGTGCTAAAAAGTGTTGCCATGACTGGTGAGATCACACTCCGTGGCAATGTCCTGCCGGTTGGAGGAGTTAAGGAAAAGGTCCTGGCTGCACGACGCGCGCGGGTGTCTACCATTATTCTTCCCCAACAGAACCGTCGAGACTTGGACGAAATTCCGAAGGAGCTATTCAAAGACATACGGTTTGTATTTGTAGACAACATGCGCCAGGTTTTTCGCGAAGCGTTGAAGGAGAAAGTCGTGCCGCCAGTCAGCTCCGGAGGGAGGCCTCAACGTGTGCCTCAAGCGGCTTCGGGTCGAACCGCCTAGCAGGCTGCTGAAAAACTCATTTTGGAGTGCGGAGGCAAGCGTAGCGCGACTCCGCTTTGGATTGGCGAGCCCTAAAACCCCAAAAGAATCCAAAGCGCCGTCGCCGCTTCGCTCTGCCGGCGCACTCCACATTTCG
>CAZVHN010000173.1:0-6931 GCA_964626895.1 uncultured Chloracidobacterium sp.
AGAATCAATTGAGTTGTTGGTCTAAGGGGTTTGTATTTGCCTCGAAAGAGCGGGGACAGGGTCCGCCTTCCTGACCTGCGAATTAGCGGAGCTTGAGCCGTCCTACCACGCTGCCATCAGGAGAATGTTCATGAGATCAAAAACCAAAGCGCGTCTATTTTCATTTTTGGCGATTCTTCTAGGGTCGTTGCTGTTACCGCAAATTGCTGAATTGAAAACCGAGCAGAGTGGCGGGTTGCGGTTTGCAATCTCGTTTCCTGAAACTAGTACCAAAGAGCCGCTTGATGGAAGATTGCTACTGCTCATCTCAGCGGACAGCGCCCGAGAACCTCGTTTTCAGATCAGCGAGGACCTAACCACTCAACAGGTATTTGGCATCGATGTGGAAGGACTAAAACCAGGTCAGGAAGCCATCCTGACTGCAGATGCCGTCGGCTATCCAGTGCGGAGTCTTGCCCAAGTCCCGGCCGGTGAGTACACAATTCAGGCGTTGCTACACCGTTATGAAACCTTCAAACGAACTGATGGTCACACCGTGAAGCTGCCTATGGATCGCGGCGAAGGCCAGCAATGGAACCGCGCCCCGGGAAATCTTTACAGCACTCCGCAAAAGTTAACTATCGATCCGCAGAAGTCTGACCCGATCAAGATACTCCTCGACAAAGTGATTCCACCCATCGTGCCGCCCAAAGATACGAAGTACATCAAGCACGTGAAGATGCAGAGCAAGCTGCTCTCTGATTTCTGGGGCCGGCCCATGTATCTGGGCGCAAACATCCTGCTGCCCGAAGGTTTCGATTCGCATCCAAACGCTCGCTATCCGCTGGTCATCTTTCACGGTCACTTCCCTGCCGACTTTGGCGGCTTTCGCGAGGCGCCTCCCGATCCAAACTTGAAACCTGAGTACAGCGACAGGTTCAAACTGGAAGGCTATAACAAGATTGTTCAGGAGCAGGCCTACAAGTTTTACCAGGAATGGACTGGACCCGCTTTCCCGCGCATGATCATCATCGAGATTCAGCATGCGAACCCTTACTACGATGACTCCTACGCAGTGAACTCGGCTAACCTCGGCCCTTATGGCGACGCGATCACTTACGAACTGGTGCCTTTTATCGAGAAGCAATTTCGCGGCATCGGGAAAGGCTGGGCGCGTTTCATGTATGGCGGCTCGACGGGTGGTTGGGAAGCCCTGGCGGCACAGATCTTTTATCCCGACGAGTATAACGGTGCTTGGGGTGCCTGTCCTGATCCGATAGATTTCCGCGCCTATACCGTAGTCAACATTTACGATCACAAGAATGCTTACCGCGCCGACAGCAAGTGGAAACAAACCCCTCGCCCTGGCAAACGCAACTACCTGGGCGAACTGGCCGCCACGGTTGAGGAGATGAACTACATGGAACTGGCTCTCGGATCAAAAAGTCGTTCGGGTGGCCAGTGGGACATTTGGGAGGCTGTATATTCGCCTGTTGGTACTGATGGTTATCCCAAACCGATTTGGAACAAGCTTACCGGAGAGATCGATCACGCGGTCGCGGCGCACTGGCGCGAAAACTATGATCTGGGCCATATTCTCAAACGCGACTGGGGCAAGATTGGACCAAAGCTCGCCGGCAAGCTTCACATCTACGTGGGCGAGGCCGACAACTATTTCCTCAATGATGCCGTGTATTTGGTGGAGGATTTCCTCAAGACTACCAAGAATCCGCACTACGACGGCGAAGTCGATTATGAACCCAGAGCCGAGCACTGCTGGAACGGCGACCACACCAGGCCCAACGCCATCTCGCGTCTCCGCTACCATCAGTTCTACGCCCCCAAGATCGTCGCTCGCATTCTGAAGAGCGCGCCTCCGGGAGCGGACTTAACGAGTTGGCGATACTGAAACCGCTTGGTAACCCGACCCCGGTTCTCCACCGGGCAGCCCTTTGGCGTTGGCTTTACCAGTTCGCATCAAGTAAGACTGCCGACAGAATAATCGGAGACCTAGCAGTGGCGCGAGCCAAGTCTTCACGCTGAAGGCATGGAAGTTAATAGCCGGGGGCAACGCCCCCGGAGAGTCACGACCGGTCCCGACCCTGAAAGGGTCGAACCTGGCGATGGCAGAGATGGCGCAAACCGTAGCCTGCCTTCTGGTTTATCTTGTTGCATGAAACGTGAATTGACTCGCTTGACCCTTTCAGGGTCACGCATTTTTCCTTTCGCCCCCGTGGCCGTTGCAAAACGCTCGCCCACGGCTATTGAATTCACCCCCTTCAGGGATGGATGTCAACCGAAACCTACATTCCCCTTATGCCTAGAAGCTTGATAGTGCTCATCTGTCTGATGTCTCTGCTCGCTTTCAAAACAGACACAATCGGAGCAAACACATCACTGGCCCTGAAGCTTATACCGCACAGAATTTCGCTCGCCAATGGCAGGTCATTTGATCTGAATCTGCCGGAAGGCTTCGCCATCAGCGTGGCGGCGCAGGGACTAAAGCGCGTGCGCTTCCTCGCGAATAGCCCGGACAATAGAATCTTCGTCACCGACATGTACAACCTCAGCGACAACAAAAGGGGTGTCGTTTACATCCTTGGCGACTTTGATCCCGCCGGCAAAAGTTTTAAGAAAGTAACTCCTTATCTCACCGGTTTGCGCAATCCAAACAGCATCGCCTTTTACACAGATCAGCAACGCGTGAACTGGTTTTATCTGGCGCTGACCGATCGCCTGCTGCGCTACAAGTACAACGCCGGCGACCAGAAGCCGAGTGGAGAGCCTGAGGTGCTCGCTACGTTTCCAGCTTACGGGTTGAGCTACAAATACGGGGGTTGGCACCTGACGCGTACCATTGTCGTGGGCGGTAACGGCAAAATCTACGTGTCGGTCGGAAGCAGTTGCAACGCCTGTGAAGAGAAAGAAGAAGTGCGGGCCAGCATTTTGGAGATGGACCCTGACGGTAAGAATCAAAAGCACTTTGCCCGCGGCTTACGCAATGCTGTCGGTCTCCGCTGGGCCAAAGACCAGTTGTTTGCCACCAACATGGGTTCGGATCACCTGGGTGACCAGAAACCAGCAGACACCATGTATGTGGTGAGCGACGGTGTGAATTACGGCTGGCCCTATTGCTTCCAATCCGGTCGAGGACGCTTCCCTGATAGGAAGTTCAACCCCGGCGGAAGGAAGATGAACTGCCGAAGCGTCCCATCAGCCTACGCCGCCTTCGACGCACACAGTTCACCTCTCGGACTGGAGTACTTCGACGCGAGTAATGGCGCTCAGTTGAAGGATACTTTCCTGGTTGCCCTGCACGGCTCCACCAAGCGAAGTCTTAATCGCGGCTACCGCGTGGTTCGCATACCGGGCACCGGCGCGCGTTCAATCATCCCCGAGGACTTCATCAGTGGATTTCTTGAGGGGAAGGTAGTGCATGGACGTCCGGTGGATGTTTTTGGTTTTGGGACCGACGCATTCCTCTTAACCGATGATCACGCCGGCGTCGTTTACTATGTCTACAAAAGGTGAACTGCGGAATTAATATGGATGCACATACCATCGCCAAGATCACTCTGCGTTCGACTGATTTCGAGCGAACACGTCGTTTCTACAATGAACTCTTCGGTTGGAAGTTTCACCAATACTCTTCCACGTATCTTGGTTTTCGAGCCGCCCGCGGGCATAGACGGTGGCTTTCAGCGGGTCGACTCTTTCAGTCCCGGTGATTCCGTGCTCATCTACGTTCTTGTTGACGACTTCGAACCTTATCTCAGTCGCTTGTGGGATCGTGATTGGCTTCCGCTCTGGCAAGGGATCGGGAGAGCTTAGGATACTAAAGTATGCTCTGCGACAACAAAAAGAGGTCCACGCTATTCCGGTGTTTATGAAAGTGCTATCCACAGATTACGCGGATTACACAGATTAGAAGAAACAGACTGGCTACAAAGGGTTTTTGACTTCGTCGTCTTACTGCCTAAATGTTTCGGCGTAATCTGTGTAATCTGCGGATAGCATGGGGCGCCCACGGGAGGCCCCTACAACTAATTGCTCGCGACATTCCCGCGCAGGTGTTTGTCGAGGAACTCAAGAATCGCCTTATTCGCGCGAATCTCGTTGACCTTCTTGGTGAAGCCGTGGCCCTCGTTGTCGAACACAACGTACTCGACCGGGACACCGCTCTTCTTCGCCGCCTCGACGATCTCGTCTGACTCGGGCTTAATAACGCGCGGATCATTCGCGCCCTGCAAAACGATGAGCGGACGGCGAATCTTGTCCGCGTGGAAGAGTGGAGACGAAGCCTTGAGCATCTCGAGCTGTGTTTCGGGATCGCCAATCTCCTTGTAGAGCGATTTGCGGAACGATTCCCAGTAAGGAGGGATTGACTGTAAGGTGCGCACCCAGTTTGACACGCCAAAGATGTCCACGCCCACAGCGAACTCCTCGGGCTTGAACGCGAGAGCCGCCAGCACCATGTAGCCGCCGTAGCTGCCGCCCATCACCCCAATCTTTTGCTCATCAACCCAACCTGTCGACTGCAAATACTTCTTCGCCTCAACCACGTCCCAGAGCGGTTCGCGACCGTGCTTGCGATCATCGGCGGTAAAGAAGGTCTTGCCGTAACCCGACGATCCTCGATTGTTCACGTCCAACACCGCGTAGCCGTGGTTAACCAGGAACTGCACCTGGGCCTTGTAACCGCGTCGCGCCTGGCCGCCGGGCCCGCCATGCACCAGGACCAGAGCCGGCACTTTGTTGACGCTGCTCGCCTCGTGTGGTTTGTAGAGAATGCCCGGCACCTCCATCCCATCGAAAGATTTGTAGCGGATGTTCTCGGCTTCCACGAGGTCGTCAGCATTAATCTCGGGGTTCAGACTGTTGGTAACCTTTGTCGCCTTACGTGAAGCAAAGTCGTAAATGTACAAGTTCGCAGGCGAGCGGTCCCCGTTGAGATAGAAAGCCATGCGCGACTCACTCGGGGCAAAGGTCACGCCGGTGATGTCGCCGCCTGGCAGTTTCGGCAAGGGTACGAGCTTGCCCGTAGCGGCGTCGTAGATCTTGATCACGGTGCGGGCGTCCTGATTGATGATGGTGACACGATACTTGCCGTTGCGCGAGAAGTAAGTGCCCCAGATGTCCCAAGGCGTTTTCTCCACCTCTGCAGATTTGCCGGTCGCAAGCTCGTACCGTTTGAGATAAGCAAACTCGCCCCCTTCGTCTGTAGTGAAGTAGAGATTTTTCGACTGCGGATCAAACGACTGCGCGTTGAAGCTGACCTCGCCGGTGTGGGGCGTGATTTTCTTCATCTCTTTCTGCTGAACGTCGTAGAGGAAGATGTCGGAGTCGATAGTCGAGTCGCCCGGTTTCGAGAAGGCGAGGTAGCGCTTGTCATTCGAGATGTCCGCGAAATCGTATCCCGTTTCATCTTTGAAGATGAGTGTGGGTTTCATGTCGGCGACTGTCATCTCGAACACGTCGAAATATTTTGGATCGCGCTCGTTTGTAGAATAGAAAAACGACTTACGATCGTGTGCCCAACCGAGGAAGTTGGCTTTGGTCTTCTCGCCGGGGGTGAGATCGCGTTCGCTACCGTCCTGCTCGCGTAGGTAAAGGTGGCTGTTTTCGTTACCGCCACGATCGTAGGTGTAGATAAAGCGCGTGTCGCTGGGGAGATAGGAGACGGCAAACGTGCTTTCCTTCGTGGAGTTGGTAAGCTGCTTCGCTTCGCCGCCCACGACTGGAACGGTGTAGACATTGAAAATGCCCGTCTTGTTGTTGTGGAAAAGGATCTGTTTTTCGTCGAACGAGAAGGACCCACCGCCGATGCGAACTGTATCCATGAACTGTTCGATGGAGTACTGGCGGACACGATGCGACGCGGCCGCGGTTGGCTTCTCTGTTTTGGCGGTCTTCTGGGCGATTGTGTTGGGGGCAAAGAAGCTAAGGGAAACGAACGCGACGGCTAAAAAGGCGACTCTGCCGGCCGGCGTGACGATTTTTGCAAAACTATTTCTCTCGGGGGATGTAATCAACTTCATAAGATTTTCCTTTGGGGTATGTTCTGAATCTGTTGTACCGTGGCCGCAGGCCTCTGCAGCTCTAAATACTTCAGCCAGAATTGGTTTCCGGTATGCGGCTCTCTTGCAACGTTGCTAGAACGTATCATGCGGCGCGGAAGTTTCAAACACCTGCAGAGAAGCTCAATGTGTTTTTCGCGAATCCCGAAGGGATTTAGGTTAATAAACCCAAACCGACCCACTACCCAGAACCTGAAGATGACTCCGTTAAAGATTACATTCTTTAAATCACAGTCTTATTTGCGGAGATGGTTTGCGAAGCACCACCTCACCAGCCAGGAACTATGGGTCGGTTACTACAAGAAGAGTTCGGGCAAATCGAGCATTACCTGGCCTGAGTCCGTTGATGAAGCACTTTGTTTCGGCTGGATTGATGGGATCCGGAAAAGCGTCGATGATGATAGTTACACCATCCGCTGCACTCCTCGTAAGCAACGCAGCACTTGGAGTGCGGTCAACATCAAGCGCGCCCAGGAACTTATCGACCAGGGACTGATGCAGCCGGCGGGTCTCAAAGCATTTCAAGCGCGCGAAGAAAACAGGTCGGGCATCTATTCCTATGAGCAAAGGAGTCCGCAGTTACCCGGTCCATATCAGGGGCTGCTAAAGAAGAACCCGGCCGCATGGAAATTCTTTCAGGCCCAACCGCCTTCATATCGAAAAGCAGCCACCTGGTATGTGCTCAGCGCCAAGAAAGAAGAAACCAGACTCAAGCGGCTGCAGCAGTTGATCGAGGATTCAACGCAAGGTAGAACCATCCCGCAATTTATGCGTAAGAAAGAACCAAAGTGAGACCATTACCCATGTCTAATTTTCGTCGCGAAGGCCTAACAATAAACGATCCACGAAACGACACGAAGCAACACGAAATTCTT
>CAZVHN010000174.1:0-11311 GCA_964626895.1 uncultured Chloracidobacterium sp.
AGTTTTCCGATCTTTAAGTGGTGATCACGGCATACCAAAACCGGCACAACAGCAACCAGCACCACTGCGGCACTTCACGCCTTGGGCTGATGGGCCAGAGCGAAGCTGTCGGACTTGCGCTCATTCGGTGGGTCACGGTGAGCATCACCTATTCTGCAACGCCCACGGGATCGTGCCGGTTTACCCCTGCGGACGCTGGGAGCGCGGGGCGGGATGTGATGACAAATAATCTCTGCCGTCAGCCAATAGCGAGCGCTGGCGGCGAACGCTGCGGCTATCATGTTTGCCCACAATCATCCGTCCGGCGTCGCGGGGTTCCTCACCGCCGCCATCCTGGGCGATCGGAACGCGCTTTGGATACCCGGCGTCTTCCTGCTGTTCGCGGCCGCGGCCGACGTCTTTGCCGTGACGCTGACATAGCGTCGCTACAACTTCATCCGCTCGGCGAGATCGTCCAGATATTCCTTGTCGCCCGGTTTCGCCGGGGGCGGTTCGTCCAGTTTCGCCACGCGCATCATTTCCGCTCGCACGATCCGATCTCCTGGCGAGCTGCGCTTCGCGGGCTGCTCTGGTAGCGCGGCCAGTTCCTCGTCGGTTTGCATTGCCATGCCAAAGTCTACGGCGGTGCGGCGCGAGGCCGTTACGCGGCCGGCGGCACCTTCCTGCGTGCCCTCGCTGCCTCTAGCAAGGCCGGTATCCGCTTCTGATTCTCCCTGGCCTTACGCCGCAGCCGCTCGGCCTCGGAGGGTGGCAACCTCACGGAACAGGGCAAAGCAGCGGGAATCGGCCCTGGTATGGGCCATTGGCTCGCTTCCGAATCGCGTTCTGACTTCATCCCCGATCCTTTCGTTAGTGTCCGCAACGGCCCTTGAATCCGCCTCTGGCGCACCTTGGTTTCGATTCGTTCCTTGGGGAGTCGATACTTCACGACGTAATCGTAGCGCCGCTTGGCGCGGTGGCTCCCGAGTGGTGGGCATAGTCCAAGGGTGCTCAGTCCTTCCTGGCGGGAGCTTCCACCAGGGCTATTTCTTCCCTGGTCAGGCCGTAGAGTGCATATACAAGCTCATCTATCTCACGCTCCAAGGCACTCACGTCTGCCCCGGCGTCCCGCCGCTTCGCCGACAAGATGCGGTCAACTAACTTGGTCAAACTCTGTTCAACCCTCGGCGGAAAATCAGGAATGGGAATCGTTGCCATTCGATCCCCGCGAAACTGAACGCGACCGCCCTTCCAAGGATCGCCCCAACTTGGAAACTCGTGCCGGAATAGCCAATCGAGAGGCTGGCTCAGCAGCACGGCAAGCAAAGGTTTAGGCTGCGGCGCAATCAACATGAACAATGTTTTATTCGTGTAAAGTCCGGTCTCATCAAAAAAGGCGTGTAATTCCTTCGACGTTTCATTGAAAATAATCTTTGGCTGCTTGAACTCTTGCCAATAGTCCGCGCCCCACCGCTGTAACGCATACCATTCATAGCGAATCCCTGTCTCATCAGCGTTTCGATTGAGCAAAGCCGCTTTGTGAGACCGAAGGTGCACGTAAATTGCGGGGTAGTTTTTCTTGAAAAGATTTTCGGCCTTCTCGCTGGGGCCACTAATTGAGTTTTCCAAATGCAACGGAAAATGCCAAGGCACATATATAAGCCAATCATCACGCAGTTTCACGGTCCATTTTTTCGCATCTGCACCGTGAACAAATGGCTTCAACACTTCGGCCGACGATCGATGCTCCGCGATAAGCCGATCACGTGTGGCGCGGTCAACCACGAAGGCATCGTTCAGGCCGGTCTTGATACCGTAGTAAAACCGACCTTTGACGACTTGGCGGAGAGGCTTTCCGCTACGACGTAATTTCGCTAGAAGCGAAAGCACAGCAGAATTCTCCAATGTCCAGCCCTCCGGTTGCAGCGTGTTTTGAGGCCGTTCATTGCTTCGGCTGGCAACCGCGGAGGAAATGCGTTCGATCTCAGCGGAATTCTTAATTACCGCCGCTTGCACTTGGTGAAGGTCATTCGGTATCTCGCGGGTCAAAATCAGAATTGCCGGATCTGTGCCTGCCGTAAATACGGGTAATTCTCCAAAGTCGATGAGTCGCTTGATGCTTGTAGATTTGGCGAGCAGTCCGCGTAACTTAGTGCCGTAGCCTGCGCGGAGGTATTTGTTTGACGTGATGAAGGCGAGCACGCCTCCGGCATTCAGGAGCTTTACGGCTCGTTCAAAGAAAAAAATGTAGAGATCAGCGACCCCCGTATAACATTGATACTGGCTTTGCAAAACAGACTTGAGTTCTTTGATCCCTTCTTGCCGAACGTAAGGGGGATTTGCGATGACGACATCAAATCCGCTTTTCCGGTCGAACACTTCCGAGAACAAGATCTCGAAGTCAAATGTTACTTCGTAGCCGAGACTTTTTTTCGCTGCTGCGAAGCATGCAATTAATTCACTATCAATCTGCTTCTTTAGTTGTGCTTTGATATTATGGTCGGGTTCGTCAAAAAACTTGAGCTTTAAGTTTTCAATTGCTTTGTGTCGCTGGGACTTGAACGGGAAACCCATGAGCGAGTTTCCGACAATGATTTTGTAATCGAGGTTGGGTAGTGGTTTGATTTGCCTTACATCGTCCTCGTCCACCACCAAGGAGAGCCATAGGCGCAACTTAGCGATTTCCACCGCGCCGGGATCAATGTCCACGCCATAAAGGCAGCTCTGGATGGCGTGGCGTTTGAAGTTGTAGGCAGTTCGGTCGCGCACATCATTAAAGTAGGGCGTCAGGGCGGAGCGGGCGCGGACAATTTCCTGCATCATTCCCACGGGAAACGCGCCAGAGCCGATAGCGGGGTCGCAGACAGCGATGTCGGCAAGCTTGTCGTCGAGAAGCCGAGCGTGGGTTTGAATCGTTTTGGGGAGCTTTCGCTGGTAACTCGTGCCTTCTACACGCGCGGCTTCGTAGTAGCTGGCCTGGTCGCCGGAGTGGATAAACGTTTCAATATCCCTGCGGGGCGCGGTTTCTTTGTCCTTATTGGCCACCGTGTCGAGATAGTTAATGAGGCTCTCCTGACACATATAGTGAACGATCTCGCGCGGGGTGTAGAACGAGCCTTTCGACTTGCGCTCTTTCACCTCAAGCAGATTCTCAAAAACCTTTCCGAGCATTTCGGGGTCAATCGCCACTTCTTTTTCCAGCGGCTCGGCTTCGTTAACGGTGAAGTTGTAGCGGTCGAAAACGTCGAGAACCCCCGTGCCTTTATCACCGGCGCCGGTGATCTTGGTGTTTGAGAAAAGCGAGTTTGGAATGGCTATGTCGGCTTTCTGCCAGTTGTAGCCAGCCAGCGGTTCAAAAAGTCCACCGTCGAGGAACGGGATCCGGCAGTTAAAAGTCTTGCACCAGGCGTCGTGGCCCCGATCCGTGGCAAGGATGTCGTAAAACAGCGGCTCCAGAATCTCGGTGAAAAAGTTTTCGTAACGTCGGAACTTGGCTGTAAAGAGCTGGCGGAGGAAATTGTGCGGGCCGTCGCCCCAATTACCGCCCTTAGGTGCTCCCAGCCAGCCTTTCTTTTGCAAGAAATAGAGAAAGACAATCTGCCCCAAGAGCTTCTTGGCAAAGTCGGCGGTGTCGAGTTGCTTCTCAGCGAATTCCGCACCGATGGTTTTGTCCTTCTTCGCTATGTCATCAAGTTCATCTTTGAGGTCAAGAAAAAGCGCCTTGTATTGCTCAAAGAATTCCTTGGTGACAGCCTCCACGCTGAAGGCATCGTCAATCTGCGCGAGCGTGGGGTGGCTTTCCGTGTCTTGCAGCAGATCGAGAAAGCGACTCTGCGCGGTGTGGCAGGTTTCACCCTCGCCCACGATGTAGGAACTTCGGCGCGCCGGTGTAAGTTTGGTTTGCACGCCAACCTTGCCATCGTCTTTAACGATGGCGGCATATTCCATTTTGACGTAGGAGAATCGCCATTGTTTTTCCGTGGACGAAACGAAGGCGACGAGAGCGGCATCCCTGTTGTCGCTGGACTTCAGGTGATCGGCAACGAAGTTGCGGATGGCCGTGCGAGCGCGTTCAAGCTTGGACTCGGTCGTTAGATGGACAATGAGAACGTCCAGCTTTTCCTTCTCCGGCGATGTGTAAGTGCCAAGGCGCTCGTAGGCTTTGATGTGGTCTTTAAAGGCGTCCCTGACTTGGGAGGCGTTCCACGACTGCGCGTTTGATTGGTCAATACGATTGAGCAGGTTGATGACAAAGTAGTGCAAGCGTCCCTTGTCGAACGCTTGCGGAAAAGTCTTGGCTACAAGCTCTCGGGCTTGCTCGGTATTCATGACTCTCGAACAAGAAACGAGGAAAGGATGACTTCACGCGGGGCGAGAGCCTGGTTGGCGTGTGCAGCAGGGCTGGCCTGGAAAAGCTCGTGCACTATGTGGCGGCGCAGGACCGCCAAAGCCTTGAGTGGCTGCAGACACTCTGGCTTCTTCAAGGCAGCAGCGACTTTCTTCGCTGTTGCTTTTGGGAGCGCACCGTCCTGCAACAAGTGGATGACTTTGCTTACGAATTCCTCGTCATCTTCCGTGAACTGCGGGCTGCGTCGGACGGCCTTGTCCTTGAGCCGTTTCAAGATGTAGGCATCGCTCGGGCTGCCGCGATGGGTTGACTCAGCTTGTTCTACTTCGGCGGTAGTGGCAGATTGAAACGCGGTTCTGTTCTTTTCGAGAAAACTGTAAAACTCGCGCGGGATAGGTTGGAGTCGCTCGGTTATGGCAGCGGGCTTCAAAATCTTTGCTGCCGTCATAAAATCCAGCTCCGCTGTCGGCTGATTGCCGGGAGCAGCAAGAAAGAATTTGTCGAGCTTGCCCTGCCGGAAGTAGGAAAGCAGCGCAGGAAAGTTCTGAACTTGAGGTTCTGCGGCCAAGGTGCGGGTAGATCGTGCCTTCTTGGGTAGGCGTTTAATGCGCTCGAACAACTCGGGCTGCCTTTCTCGCACGGTTCGGATTTCAGTCAGGAACTTGAGTTCAGTTTCCTCATCCTCGTCCTCGCCGGTGATGGTTTCCTTTGAATTCCACTTGGAAAACAGATCATGCGAGACAATTTCCTCGCCCTCGGTTAACAGGCGGGCATCCGCTCCGAGCATTTGGATGAAGGCGTGGATTTTCGCTTCGGCCGCTTCACGGAGCTTGATGAGGTCGTTGCCTTCGTCAGTCGGGAAAAAGTTGTAGGTGTGAATCTTGTCAAACTTGGTGTCCACACGGTTTACACGGCCGACGCGCTGGATGAGCCGCGTCGGATTCCAGGGGATGTCGTAATTGATGACGACATTGGAGCGGTGAAGGTTTACGCCTTCCGCAAGAACTTCGGTGGCAACCAGAATGCGGTAGTCGTCCCTCGGCCGATACGCCTTCGCGTCAAAGTTGGCGGTGACGTCCTCCCGAACGGTTTTGAGTGATCCTCCGGTAAATAGAAGAACCTTGGATTCGACTTCCTCGCGGATCTTTCCAGCCAGATAGTCAGCGGTTTCCTTTGATTCGGTAAAGATGATGACCTTGCCGCCCTTAAGCAGCGGGGTTTTCTTCAGGATGTCCCGGAACGATTCCCACTTGGGGTCGCGGGTGATTTTCTTCCAATGGATGCGGATCGCTTTTAGGGCCTTCAAATCGCCTTCGAGATTCGTGATGAATTGCGGCGTGAAATCCTTCGCGGAAAGCCGCTCCGCCTTATCTTCCTCCAACAGCCGGTCAATGCCTTCTTGGTTGTCCGACTCGAGTAGTTCAAAAACCTTCCCGATGTGCTTCTTACTGATGAAAACATGTCCTTTATGGAATTCTCCGATCACGCGGTCGTAGGTTTGAATAAAGCGTTCAAGCGTGGACAGGAACGCGGTGAAACTGCTTTCGAGCCGCTTCACCGTCAGGATTTTCATGAACTTCGCGAGGTTTCGCTGGCTCTGGACTTCGTGCACGTCCCTCTCGCCGGTGAAGTAAGCCAGCGGCGTGTAGCGAGCGTATTTAAAGTCGTGCGTTAACGAGCGGATTGTCTCGTCAAATACCGCGGTTTCTGTCTTGTTTAGCTTGTAGAAAAGCGGCTCCGGGTTGGCAACTTCGGGAAACTTCAATCCCTGGCGTTTTAAATCTTCGCCGTAGTATTTCTCAATCTCTGTGCGGGTCCGCCGAATCATCAGGAACTTGAGGACTTTCTCGCGGGTCTGTCGTGCGTTTTCCTGAACCGTGCGGAAGTAGGCTTCACGATCACGCTGGCGGTCGAGGCCTTCAAGGCGCCGGCGAAGCGCGCCGAAGAAAGCCTCCAAATTGCGGACGTTGGGGATGGTGCTGTTCTTGCCGGGTTGGAACAGTTTGATCTGGCTCAGAATGTCCTGCGGTGTGTTGTTCAACGGAGTTGCCGAAACCAGAACTACGCGCTTACCACGGCAAATCTGTGCAAGCATTTCGTAGCTTTGCGTATCCTCCGTGCGGAAGCGGTGCGACTCGTCAATGAAAACGGTGGTGAACTTTCGGAGGTCGCGATCCAACAGAGAGTCTAGTTTGCCGAGGGACTCGCAAAGGTAGCCGCGCACACCGAATTCGCGAAATACGTTCAGCCATGAGCCGGGATTGTGTTCGTCAAGCAGGTGTGGCGGGGCGATGACGAGGCAAGGTTCGTTTAGGTGCTGGGCGAGTAGAGCCGACATGTAGGTTTTGCCCAAGCCGACCACGTCCGACAGGAAAGCGCCGCCGTATTCGTCGAGCACCTTACGGGCGTTCAATACGGCTTCTGCCTGGTATTTGAGCTTTTTGAAGCCCGTAGGTAGATAGATATCCTCGATTTCGTCCGGCAGGTTGAGTTCGGCCCGGAAATACTCGTAGAGGAACTTGAGGTAAAGCTCGTAGGGCGTGAATTGGGCGTAGGGTGATTGGACTTCGATGGTCGTAACGCAATCCTTTGTCACGTCCACGGACTTAGCCCAAAGCTCATTGAACTTCTGCAGGGCGAATTCGTAGTCGGAGCGGTTCTTTAACTCGACATTGAACTCAAGATTGGCCTGCAAGCCCGCCTCGGTGAAGTTGCTCGAGCCGGTGATGACGCGCCCCTTGTCACGGTCACCCTCGTGAAACGTCATGATGTAGAGCTTGGCGTGAACGCGCTCGGACGGGTATGCGCGAACTTCCAGTTTGCCGGACTTAATCCACTCCACGAACTTGCGGACGCCATCTTCAATCTCTGAGCTGTCGCCGGATTTCTGAAACTCACCCAAGATTTCACCCGGCAGCCGCTCCCGGACATGGGCATGGGATTCCAAAGCAAACTCCTGCTGCCCTTTCGCAGTCTGGATCAGTTCGTGGGTCGCCCGGTCGGTTTTGATGCCGATGAGGATGCGAATTTTCTCGGTCTTTGTTAGAGCGGGATGAAGTTTGTGAAAGCCGCTAATGAAAAAATAGCCGACGAGACTATCGAAGAAGCGCGTGTCGTCGCCGAGCAGAACGTTGAAGCGGTCGCCCAGGTGCTTACCCGATTCGTTTGTGATGAATGTCAGGTCAGAGGACATGGGGAGAAAGGTATTCCATAGATCTTCTATGTGTAGGTGTAGTCGCCGCTTTGTTCGTTCGCCATTCCTTCGGCGGCACCGGCTCGGGATCAGCCCGCTAGCTGCGCTTCGCCGCTCACGCCTTTCATTTCGGCCTCCACTCTCGTGCAAGCCTCTGCGCCTCAGAAATCTGCTCGGGTGTCATCTTCAGCGCGGCGGCTGTGCGCATATCTACAACATAGGCTCGAGTTTTGGGATTGGAATCGCATGAGGCGGCCAAGTCGAACCACATGTACGCTTGCAGATGGTCCTGCGGCACACCTTCGCCGGTGGCATACATTACCCCAAGGCTGAGCCTCGCCAAGCCGTGTCCTTGCACCGCGGCCTTGCGGTACCACTTCGCGGCCATCGCGTAGTCGTCCTTCGCGTCGTCCTCCTTTGCGTGATTGCGATACTTGTAGCGCGCCCCAAGAACATACTGTGCATCAGAGTGTCCTTGCTCCGCGGCCATGCGGAACCAATCTGTGGCGTCATCGTCTGCATTTTTGGCTCTGGATTTGGCAGCCTCGACGGCTTCGCCGGTGATTTCGGCGTAGGGATCGATCCCCGCTGCATCAGCTGATATCAACAGTCCAAGCCGATATTGGGCCTCGGCGTGTCCTTGCATCGCGGCTTTGCAGTACCACTCTGCGGCCTCATTCTCCTTCTCGAAGTACAAGTGCGTGACGACCTCCGTAGCCACTTTCACGTTTTCGTCCTCACAGTACAGGCCAAGCCGGTATTGGGCCTCGGCGTGTCCTTGTTCTGCGGCCAAGCGGTACCACTTCGCGGCTTGGGCGTAGTCCCGCGGCACGCCTTGGCCTTGCGCGTGATTAAAACCAACGTTGAACTGAGCAACGGGATCACCTTCATCCGCTAGGCGGCGCCACAGTCGAACTGCCGTCGCGTAGTCTCCACGAGCCGCGGCCAATCTGGCCTCAACCGAATCGGAAGTCGCTGAATTCACGATGCTCAAACTTCAATATCACACCCGGCATCAGTCGCCGCACAAATCCTCCGTCATTTCTCAGCTTTTGCCTTGCGCCACTCCCACGGCGGCACAGGCTTGTCGTCCGCCCACAGCCCCCTACGAGCGGATTTGGCTCCAAACTCGGCTTGAGCATACCCTCGAGCGTCCTCGGGGCGCTGCTCGCGTTCGTAAGCCTTGTAGTGCCACGCCATGCCGCGCTCGAGCTGGACTAGCCCCACGTCGTGGCTGTCGACGATCACCTGGCCCACCAGCCGGCCATATCGGTCGCGCTTGTGCCACCGCACGGCTACGTTCCGTCCTGCGACCATGGATGCGAGGGATTCTCGAGAAGCGTTCCCAAAGGGCTGTCCCTTCTCGGGGGCGTCGATCCCGCCCAAGCGGACCTTGTGCTGCTTGTTGCCAGGGCCGAGAACCGTGATCGTGTCGCCGTCGGCAACGCGGACAACCTTGCCAGTAAGCTCCTCGGCGCCGGCCGTCAAGGCATAGAGCAGGGCGAGGGCGACCGCCAGGGCCCCGATCACCGCCCAGCGGATTGCCGTAGACGCTCGCCAAACGCCTGCCTCGGATCCGCCTCCGATAGCGTCGGGGTCGACCGGGTCGTTGCTTGCCGGCTCGGGCATGATGCCGGCTATCCTAGCGGACGCAGCGTGGTGTCGATCATGGCTCGCCAGGTGAGCTACCTACTACCCTATCCTCGCACCATGTCCGACGTCGGGACGCACCAATTGCTGGCACACTTCTCCCCGTTCCGCGGCGATTTCGAACGCTGGAACTGCCGGACGTGCGCGCATTCGATTGGTTTCGGCGAGCATCACCTATTCTGCAACGCCCACGGGATCGTGCCGGTTTACCCCTGCGGACGCTGGGAGCGCGGGGCGGGGTGCGACTAGGTCTTGCGAACGTCAGCTTCCGACCCGAAGCCGACATTCAGGCATAGACTGAAATTACGCTAGGATTGCTTGGCGTTTCCCGACCAGTATGCCGATGATGAGCTCGTTCCTTTCATACCTTTCACACATATACGTTTTTGATATACCTCTACTTGCGACGCCCGCTTTGGTGATCCTCGCGATCATCCTTGGCGGCTGGATCATATGCCCGCTGTTTGTGCTGTTTACAAGCCGTACTCACGGGGGAGCCAAGTTCGGCTGGTTCATAATTACATTGCTCTTTTCTTGGCTTGGATTCGCGATATTTCTTATCTTCACCCAGAAGCCGCAGGAAAGAGAGGCGGCGAGGTTTAATCCCGTTGAGCCCCGTCTTTAAGTGCCAAATGGCTTTGACTTTCTGCGAGCAACCGCTGGCCGGCAGCGGTCGTTAGCCCAGTCTGACCCTTTCCTGCCGCACTGCAGCGAACACCTAATCGAACGACCGTATATGGACCCCTCCTCGGTTTGCAAGCACGCTTTTCTTTGGCGCTAAGGTACGACTGCACACGTATATCCGGCCTCTAAGTGCTGGATCGGGTTACCGATACCGGGCCATGATGGGCTATTCGCGCGCCAGCTCCCCATCGCTTCTTCGTGCTTTTCGCACTTGGTCATTCACGGGTTCTGCCGGCGCCGGTTCGACCTGTTCGCCATCGTTCAGCTTGCTTAGCAATCGTGAGTGAGATGCTCCTTCTTTCGCCTGCGTAATCAGTCCGTCTGGCTTGGGCGTCAGCCCCTCAGCAGATCGGGCCGGTAATCCGTTCCGTTTCGCAGCATCGCCCAGGCCATGCGCGCGGTCTTGTTGGCTAGCGCCACCACCACGACGTTCGGGTGCCGACGGGCCCCCAAGCGGGTGATCCACTGACTGAGCCGGTCATCCTTGCCCTTGGCGGTTCGGACCACAGAGCGGGCGCCGTGAATCAACAAGGATCGCAGATACGGATCGCCGCGCTTGCTGATGCCCAGCAGTCGCTCTTTGCCCCCGGAACTGTGTTGCCTGGGAGTGAGCCCGAACGCAGCCGACATCTGCCGGCCGTTGGCAAACGCATTCCCATTGCCCGCCGCCGCAACCAAAGCAGTAGCAATGATCGGCCCGACGCCGCGCAGCTGCTGCAGGCGCTTTGCGTGCGGATCGCTCTGCGCGATCAGTACGATTTCGCGGTCCAGGTCGGCCATCCGGTCATCCAGCGCCCTCAGATCACCCCACAGGCCAGCCAGTAGCAGGCGAAATCGATCGCTCAAGCCGTTCTCGACATCTTCCAGCCAGCGCGGTAACGCCCGACGCAGATGCACGATCTCCTTGGGCGCGACCAGCCCGTACTCGGAGACCAGGCCGCGGATCTGGTTGGCTTTGGCGGTGCGCTGTTTGTTCAACTCCGAACGAATACGGTGTGCGGCCTGGATGTCCTGTTGCTCAACCGTCTTCACCGCTACGAACCGCATCCCGGGCCGACTCATCGCCTCGCAGATCGCTTCCGCGTCGTTGGCGTCATTCTTGTGGCTCTTCACGTACGGTTTCACGAACTGCGGCGCAATCAACTTCACCGTGAATCCCTTCTCCTGCAACTTGCGCGCCCAGTGGTGCGCGCCCCCGCACGACTCCATGCCGATCTCGCAGCCTGGCTCGGTGGTCTCCGCCAACACCTTCACCCAGTTTTCCCGGGAGAGGCGCCGACGCCACACCGCCTTCTCTTTGCGGTCTACGCCGTGGACCTGAAACACGTTCTTTGCCAAATCAACCCCGACGCGAATAAGCTTCATGGTGGACTCCTTCTCTCCGTTGACTGGTGGGTGAGACTTCCAGTCTGGCACCTCGATGCCGATTAGGTGAGGAGGGGTCCATCCCATTGCTT
>CAZVHN010000175.1:0-16964 GCA_964626895.1 uncultured Chloracidobacterium sp.
GTGGCTTTGATCGACGGCACTTATGCGACGGTGAAGAAGTTTTATCGCGAGCCTGAGTTTATTCGACTAGAGCCGGCCAACCCGCAGTTCAAGCCAATCTTTATCAAAACTCCGGAAAGGATCCAAATCCAGGGCGTCGTGCGAGGCTTGATTCGCAAGTTCGGTCACCCGGCTCAAACTCAAGCTTGAGCGCTAAGACAAACGCGGGGAGCGGAAAGCAATGTCTGACCTTGATCCTAAAGCACTCGATCTCACCAGAATTGAGTCAGACGTGGCTTTTCTCGGGTTCGCCCTGAGTGATTGCACGGTAGAACTCGATCCGCAATCCGCAAAATATCTTCGTCCCGTTAATAGGGCCGCGCTGGAATTGGCAACTCATAACCGGTTCGGCTCAGAGATCGGAGGCTTTTGGCTAATGCATGACCAGATCGCTAAACTGCGCAATCTCCCGGCATACTACCCTTCAAAAGAAGCCCCTTTTGTGGCGCGTGCAGTCGAAGCTTATCTTCGCGCGCAGCTCCAGGAATTCTATTCAAGCATACAGCGAGATCGGTGATTCAAGTGAATTTGGAAACGAACTCGCAATCGGTTTAACGGAAAGCTTACAATCGCACGGTATGGCAAAGAACTCTCATATCGAATGGACGCATCACACATTCAATCCATGGTGGGGTTGCAAGAAGGTTTCGCCTGCCTGCGACCACTGCTATGCGGAGTTGTGGGCGAAGCGAATGGGACACCAGCTTTGGGGTACAGACGCACCACGTCGGTTCTTTAGCGATGCACATTGGCGCGAGCCGCTGAGATGGAATGAAGAAGCTGGACTCGCCGGTGCTCGGAAAAGGGTCTTTTGTGCAAGTATGGCTGATGTTTTCGAGCGACGCTCTGATCTAAATGATCAACGCACACGTCTCTGGGAACTCATCCGGAACACGCCGAATCTTGATTGGCTTCTGCTAACGAAGCGCCCACAGAACATCGAAAGACTTGTCCCCTGGCGCAACGATTGGCCTGCGAACGTGTGGCTGGGCACAAGCGTAGAAAACCAAGCACTGGCTGAAAAGCGACTGCCGTTCCTTTTGAAAAACGCGGCTGCTGTCCGCTTTCTGTCATGCGAACCATTGCTTGGTCAGCTTGACCTGAGGCCATGGTTTAAGAGAAGGGGGCTTCACCCAATTGATTGGATAATCGCCGGAGGTGAAAGTGGTGGAAGCTCTCGGCCAATGCATCCGGATTGGGCGGTAAGCCTTCTACGTCAGTGTCAGAGATTCGAGGTTCCTTTTCATTTCAAACAATGGGGCCATTGGGTGCCAGCAGAACTTACAAATGAAATCGGGAGGCCGAGGCTCCTTGAACTCAACAACGAGCGACCGGTTGAAATGGTTCGGCTTGGCAAGAAACTTGCCGGCCGCATTCTTGAAGGAACCACTTGGGACGGGGTGCCTCTCACGCCCCTCATTCATGCCTAAACTTGACCTCTCAAATTACGAAGGCGAACGTGAGCAAGCGTATGTAAAACATTCCCTCCTGGAAGTATATCTACCTGAGTTGGCGTTTAGAGTTGGCCAGAAATGGGATGTGCTCGCGTACGTGGATGGGTTCGCAGGACCATGGAAAACTCGTGATCCGGACCATGCCGATTCCTCCTTCGGCATTGCCATTGAGGCCTTGCGTCGAAGCCAAGCAGGATTGCGTGAGGGGCATGGACGAGAGCTTCACGTCAAATGCATCCTTGTCGGCAAAACAAAAGCCGCTTTTGCAGAACTCGAACGAATCGCCATCAGTGAAACTTCGCGCGACTTTGAGGTGCAGGCCCTACAAGGCGAGTTCGTTAAGCAGATCCCCATTATTGACCGCCTTCTCAAAGATAGCGGCAAGAATACTTTCAAGTTTATCCTTCTCGATCCGACGGGTTGGGCTCAAATTCCCATGGAAGAACTCAAATCTTTTCTGCATGAGCGGAGTTCTGAAGTAGTAGTCACCTTGATGACGGGTGACATTAACCGTTTCCTCGCCCAGCCAGATCGCGCGGAAAGCTATCGGAGGCTCTTTGGCCGACCTGGGGTCCTTGAGAAGCTGCAAAAAACACCTGCTGAGGAACGGGCTGAACAAGTCGTACTTGAATACTCGCGGAGCCTAAGGGAGATGTGTCGTTTCAAGTATGTATCGGCGGCAGTAATCCTGGAACCGAACAAAGAATCGATCAAATATTTCCTCGTGTATGCGACGAATCACCCTCGCGGAATCGAGGTCTTCAAAGCGGCTGAAATCAAAGCCGCGAAAATTCAAGATGATATTCGGCACCAAGCATACATCCAGAAAACCGGACAGCCTGCTCTAATGTTCGATACCAATCCTCCGAAATCGCGAAAGGCTCTCGCTTTGCAATCTCGATATGCCGAAAGAGCTCGCGGTAGAGTAGTTGCGGTTTTAGCTGCCAGCAGAGGGCCTAAAGGTCTGGAATACAAAGATCTATTTTGTGAAGCAATGTTCTTTCCGCTCGTAACCCCGAACGACTTGGTTGAGTGGCTCAGAGCACTTGAGCCCAACATTAAGATTGAATTGGCAGGTGTCCCAACAAGAAAGAAGCCTAAGCCTTCCGAAGATTACCGTGTGGTGGTCATCAACTCAAAGGCACTGAAGTAGTCCTTCGCGCGACGATCCTGGGCCCTGTTACTGATGACTATCGTTGTGGCCATCTGATCATCAGCCTCGGTTCATCAGGCCTTCGATCTCTTTACTGTTCTGATCACAATCAAACCAATTCCAGACATAATCATTGCGCCACCTGCAACCGTACGCCAATCCAGTTTCTCGCTCAGCACCAACATTCCCAGGGTCACAGCAACTACCGGCGTCACCAGAGCAATCAACATCGTCTTGGTCACGTCCATGTTTTGAATCAGCCAGTAGTACAAGAGAAATGCAATTACGGAACCTACGATCGCGAGGTATAACAAAGCCACAATGGCCATTGGCGTCCACCGGAAGTTGAAGGGGTTTCCTTCGAGAGGAATGCCGATGAGTAACAACGGCAATAGACCGAATAGCATCTGGCCTGCCGCGAGGATTGCCGGATCCAGATGCTGCCCTCGAGCTTTTACCAGAACATTCGAGTAGGCCGCGCAAACCGAGCTGAGCACAAGAGCCGCACTACCTGCCAGGGCGCCGGAGCCAGCGACACTTAACTGATTTGAGAAAATCACGCCGACTCCGGCGACGCCCATTATTACGCCGAAGATTTTCGCCGGCGTCATTCGTTCGCCAGGGAGATAGAAGTGAGCGATGACGAGACCAAATGCGGGAATCGTCGCTTGCAGAAGCGCGGCCAGGCCGGAAGAGATGTATTGCTCTCCCCAAAACAACAAACCGTAATTCAGACTGAACGCGAGGATTCCGGTAATCGCCAGGAGCAACCAGTCGGAGCGACGACGTGGTAAAGGAACGCGGCGGACCGCAACAATGCCGAACAAAATGGCCGAGGAAATAAGAAACCGGATGCCCGCGAAGGTGAGCGGCGGCAAATCTTCGAGGCCAAGTTTGATGAACAGCCAGGTCGAGCCCCAAATGCAACAGAGCAGAAGCCAGACAAGGCGCGATTTCATTACGTAGCTAACTCCGAAGAAGCCGAATGTTTGTAGCCTGAAGAGTGCAAACCATATTGGCCGCAGTAGCGCGGTTGAGCAAGCACATTGGCAACTCAACCGCCACCCTGCGAACCCGTGTTGTTATTCCTCAGACCAAAAACGATGCTCCTAGCGGAATTCATGAAATCGTTGGCACTCGTTAGGCCGGTGGATGCGCGAGCTTGATGATCCCGAAAACCGCACCCTGGGGATCCTGAACAATCGCAAAACGTCCCGTGCCGGGAATGTCCATGGGCGGCGCGATCGTGGTGGCGCCCAGTTCGCCAGCCTTCTTGACCATTGCATCCGTGTCATCCACGGCAAAGTAAACTAACCAGTGAGGCGGGACCTCACCCATCTCCGGTGGTGGTTCATACATGCCGCCCGCCGGACGATCTCCATTCATAAACGATGTGTAAGTCATCGGTCCCATCTGCTGGACGTTTTTTCCCCAACCAAATAGACCAGTGTAAAACTGCCCGGCCCTGTCGGTGTCTTTAGTCCCCAGTTCATTCCAGCAAAATGAATTCGGAACGTTGCAGATTCCTGCACCTTTGTGTGTCCCCGCCTGCCAGATCGCAAATACCGCTCCGGTCGGATCCTGGATTACAGACATACGTCCTACATCCATCACGTCAAAGGGCTCTTTCATGAGGGTGGCGGCGAGCGACTTAGCTTTGTCAGCCGTTTCATCTGCACTCTTCACAGACACGTATGACAGCCAATTAGGCGGAATTCCCTGCGACGTCATCTCGTCGGGCATCTTGTACAGCGCGCCGACATCCTTGCCGTCGAGCCTTAGCATCGTGTACACCATGCCGGGACCGATCGGGCTATCAGTAAAAGTCCAACCAAACAGCTCTGTATAGAACTTCTTGGCGGCTTCACCATCGGTGGTTCCCAGCTCAACCCAACAAAACGTCCCAGGCGCGTACACCGGGGTTTCTTGCATTCGTGCTTCGGTCATTAGTTTTTCTCCTTGGCGTTCTCGTTTCGATTCAACGCGAGGTGGTCCGAAAAGCAGTTGTCATCTACGTCTTGCTACAAAAACGGGCCTAAAACTTATCTTGAGCTAGACTTTAACCCCCACTCTTTATGTCTTTGTAGGAAGTCTAATCAGATTCAGAGGAGTGACCTTCCGTTGCCACGGCCCGGTGGTCCGATATTCCACAAGAATCTCCAAAAAATCGTTGTACGAAGGTTGTTTATTGCCTTTCAACCGCCAGAAGTAAGGACGGAGGAAAAATGGAGTGGGATTAACAGTCTGGCGAGTTGGGTGTCAATAAAAACGAAATGCGCTACCACCAGCAAGCTGGCAATAGCGCAATCCGTTTTCCTATAAATCGCCGAAGCTTTCTATAGGATGGTAGCCCCGCATGTACACACAGAAGCTACCGATTTTGTATCCCGATGATCAACTGGCGGTCAGTTTAATCTCCGGTCAGCACGCGATCTGCTTTCACAGATCTCGCATTCTTGCGAATGCGGTGCCGCTAGGTTTTTGGTGTGGTGGCTTTTCCTCCACCGCCGGGTTACGACCCCAGCAACGAAGCTCAACTTGCGTCGAGCTACTGCGCCCCCTTCAGCGGGTCCTCTTCCGAAGAGTGCCACTCGTTTTTATTCGAGTGGCTCGAGAAAGCCTCGCGACTTTCTCTAGCCGAGCCTTTCGGCTCCGACTCAGGGCGTCATAGGATTAGCAGCCGCCTGCCTTTCCTCTCTTCCAGTGCGTCACCACACCGGTTGCCGGTCCCTTTGTCGGTCTCGAAGACCGTGACCTTCGTGACACGCGCTTTATACGCCACGCCCACGCCTCAGGTCAATTTTTTGTGTGTTTTATTTTTCGGCTGCGGATGAAGTTGTTTTTTATCGCGTGTTCTTTTGCTAAAACGCCACGCCTACAACAATTAAACTTTCTTCAAACGGCAAACGACTCGTTAAGTTCGATAAATTCTCAATCGATTTGAATTCAGATGGTTTGCAGCTCGACGCGTCAAGTCAGTCACACTCGTGGAGTTGGCCACTCAACCAGCGCCGGGGGCGCGGCAGAAGGGTAGCCAGGCGCAAACGCCGCAGGCGGTGCAGCGCCTGGAACGTCCTCCGAAAATGGTCCCAGCCCTGAAAGGGCATGTGCTGCCGCCCTTTCAGGGCTGGTTGATTATATTGGTCATGATCCAGGGGCGGCGCGCTAAGGCGCGCTCGCCCCTGGCTACCCTCTGCCGCGCCTTCAGCGCTCGTTGAATACTTGGCCGCGTCTCGCAGTCAAACCTAAATTAATTTTTCACGTTAGCGTCGTTATGGCCAGCCGGATGGCTTGCTGGACTTTCAGCTTTTCCTCTTCGCTCTCATATTTATTGCGCGGCCAGAAAAACCCCTTCAGACCGTCTTTTCTTCGACGCGGAACAATGTGAGCATGCAGGTGGGGCACACTCTGGCTTACGCGGTTGTTCATTGCCACAAACGTGCCCTCAGCACTCATTGCCTTCTCAACCGCTCTTGCCAGGAGCTGCACACTTGAAAAAAAAGGCCCCACTAGTTTCGGCGGTAAATCACCTAGCGTTTCGTAATGCTGTCGCGGCACTAGCAAGCAATGACCGGGAAAAAGTGGTCGGTGGTCGAGAAAGGCCATGGATACCTGGTCTTCAAAAACCGATACGGCAGGCACAGCTCCCGCGGCAATCTGGCAAAACAGACAGTTGTCGCCACCGGCACTTAACAATTAGGCTCGCTTCACTCGTTAGTTTGCATCCCCGAGCACTTCATCAAATCCGGGTCTGACGAAGTCCCGGGCCTTCGGAAATCTTAGTTCCGTCCTTTGTCGTAGCCTCTCTAGTTCCAGAATCATCGGTATAATTGAGTCGGCTCTTTCTGGCAAACACATCTGCATCAGCCGCCAGGCGCTTACTGACCGACCAATCGCTATCAAGGTTACTTTCGCCGAGCCGTCAGAATCCTTTCCTTCGTCGTCGGCCGCTTCACCGGGCCACTCGGCCTCGTTGCTCCGTGACGAGATGGCCCGCATCAGCTTCACGGCAATCTGATACTGATACCAGTGGATAACCTCGCGTGCTTCTTCAATTCGTTCCATCTCGTCCGTTTCTGCTTCATTCGGTGCAAGGTCAGTGGCGTTAAGGACCTGATCAAATCCTGTGAACCACTTGGTAACCGTACTGGCGTAGTCGCTGGCCTCAACTGCCAGTTCATCCCTGGTCGCATCAGATCTTCGTTTTTCCCTCTGCTCGTTCGCGGCTTCGTCGACCTGGCTAAGGTCGATCCCTGCCTCTGCGGCCCAGTCGGCCATCATTTGCTTCGTTTCTTCAAAGATCGACGCCAGCTTGCGCCAGAATGCTTCGTTAGTAATGTCGCGAGTCTGGGGGTCTCCGTCGTCGTCCTCCTTTTCAGTTGCATATACCATGCAACGTGAGGTGAAAGGGCATCGCTCACACCAACGATCACAGTAGTTGTAAATGCCGGAAATGAAATTCGGGTTGTTTGTTAAGTCGATGAGGGTTTGTCGCATGATGTGCTCCTTAGTGAGTGAGGATTTAAGGTCGACTTATTCTAATGTACTATTCGCCCCGTGGAAATAGCCGCGCGAGACTTTAAGACGGCTCTACAAACTCTCAGGCGCCTGGGTCTGCTGTTGGAAACCGATGCGCGTTTACCGAGTGTGGCCAGCCTGATTGCCGGCGAGTCCGTCAGTGGATCATGGTGGTCACACGCGTTTGCTCAGAAAATCTTTGCTACCCTGGGCCAGTTTGAGGATCACCGGGACGTGATGTTCACCAAGCTGATTTCAGGCAAAGTCACCCTGGTGCACCGAAAACTATGGCCGGAGATTTTTGCAATCGGCACAGCACGCGCGCCCTGGCAGCTAAAAGGATTGTCTAAGTCAGCGCGGAACTTGCTCGAGATGATTGATGAGCAGGGCTCGCTTAGAACGGATCAGGTTGCCTGGCCCAAATCAGCGAGAGCGAAACCAGGAGAAGCGGCACGCGAGCTGGAAAAGAAGCTTCTGATTCATGCCGGACAGTTTCACACAGAAACCGGGGCCCACGCGAAGCTACTGGAAAGCTGGGAAGCGTGGGCCAAGAGAATCGGTTTTCCGGTGGAAACGATTGGGCCCGAGGAAGCCATGCATAAGATGGAAGAAAGAGTACGGAAACTGAACGAGCAATTCGAGGCAAAAGCGCGGCTGCCGTGGCGTAAATAGACAGTTCGCGCCAAGACGCAAAGGCGGCAAAGACGCAAAGTTTACACGGATTTCTTCTTGGCGTCTTTGCACCTTTGCGTCTTGGCGCGAAATTCCTGCAGAGATGGCGAAAACGGAAGGAGAGAAACAACGATGCCAAGACTAACCTCAGCCGCACCCTGTTTTCCTGTGGCCGACGTGGGCGGCACCATGCGCTGGTATGAGCAAAAGTTGGGGTTTGCGGGAAACCCCTTTCCCGAGAACGAACCACATGTTTTCGGCATCCTGGCACGGGATCAAATAGAAATCATGCTGCAACGCATCGAGGGATATCGGAAACCGAATCTCTACAACGCGCGCGGGGGCGGCGTTTGGGATGCGTACATTCGCATGCGAGGTGTAAAAGAGTTTTACGAATCGATACGCGAGGAAGTAGAAATCCTCAGACCCCTGGAGAAGCAATTCTATGGCGACTGGGAATTTGAAGTGAAAGACCCTAATGGATACGTGTTGGTTTTCAGCGAACTGATCGAAAGCGACTAAAATTGGGAAACTTGTCTCTAAGCTGGCCGCACCGCTTTGGCAAAAGCCTTCGCTCCCAGTGTATTCAGCACCTCACCCTGCCGCAGCCACCCTCGACGCGCCATTGCGACTCCGTACTTTAGATTGTTCAAAGCAGCGGCTGAATGCGCATCAACTGAAATCACAAACTTGATTTTTCGTTTCCTTGCTTCGCGTACCCAGCGCGGCTCCATGTCCAGACGATAAGGATCGCCATTGACTTCAATTGCTGCCCGCGACTCTGCAATCACATCGAGCACGCGCTCAACATCGCATTCAAATGGTGGCCGGCGCTGAATCAAACGGCCAAGCGCATGCCCCCAAATCTTGAAGACAGGTTGGCGCATGGCAGTCACCAGACACTTGGTCATTTTTTCGGAGTCCATCTTGTAACGCGAATGAATGCTGGCTATTACTACGTCAAACTTCTCCAGCACGCGATCCGGATAGTCGAGCCGGCCATCTGAGAGAATGTCTGACTCGGTACCTTTCAACAGCTTGATTTTCACCTTCGCCTGCGTTTCGTCAATCTCATCCCACTGTCGCTGCAAACGATCCAACTTGAGGCCTCCCGCGTAGAATGCAGTCGGTGAGTGGTCCGTGATGGTCAGATACTTCATACCCATGGCTTCCGCTGCTCGGGCCATCTCTTCAATTGAATGTTTGCCGTCAGAATATGTTGTGTGGCAGTGGACCATGCCCTGAATGTCATCCAGCGCAACAAGATCCTCGGGAAGTGTTTTGTTGAGCGCCGCTTCGATTTCCCCTTCGTCTTCGCGCAACTCCGGCGGCACATACTGCATGTGCAGCAAGCGGTAAACATCCGATTCGTTCCGAATTTCAAGTGGGCGCCGTCCCGAACTCAAAGACTTCCCTTTTTTCGCACGGTTGATTTTGATCTTCAGACTCTGACGATTCAGATCCAGACCCTTGCGGCTGGCAATCTCCTGTAACTTGTTGACGTGGGCCTCGGAGCCTGTTTCCCAAAACAGGGTCAGCCCAAACTGGTTCGGTTGCACCACTCTCAATGAAACTCTGGCGCCCTCGGCCAGCTGGACTGAACAGCTGGTACCGGTTTGATCTTCGACTTTCACAATCAGTGGGAACCGCAGAAAATGCTCGACCAGGGCTTCCGGCCGGTTCGAGCTGGCCACGATGCGAATCGTGCCTACAGTTTCTTTCCAGCGTCGCAAGGATCCAGCGAGGCTTGCCTCTTGGAGTCCACGTGCTGTCTGCAGGTAATTCAGGGCCTGGTCGCCAATTCGCTGCGCGTCGTGAATATGGAAGCGTTTCTCGGTTTTGTGGTCGCGGTCGTGATTTGCAATAAGCTCCAGCAGGCTTTGCTCGGTTTTGACGCCGAAGCCTTTCACATTGCGGACTCTGCCTGCTGCAGCCGCAGCTTGAAGCTCGACGATCGAAGTCACTCCTAGCGCGTCATGCAGCTTGGCAATCTTGGCAATGCTCAGTCCCGGCAGTCCAGAAAGTTCGCTGATGCCCGGTGGAAATTCCTTTCTTAGACCTTCAAGCACCGAAGACGATCCGGTTAAGTGAAGTTGCTTGATTTGCGAAGCGAGTGCATTCCCAATACCCGGGATCGAGATAAGGCGATTGTCCTGGATCAGTCTGCCGATATCGCCCGCGACAGCAGCGATCGCCCGCGCTCCGGTTTGATATGCGCGAGCTTTGAACCGGCTGACGCCGCCTTTCAATTCGAGGAGGCTGCTGATTTCCTGTAGGGCTGCGGCGATGGCAAATTTGTCGAGCTTATCCATAGTCTGCCAAGTATTACTGAACTGTGTCGCAATTAGTTTACGGAAGTTTGAGCTGATACTGCCATTCAACTCTCTGGAGGATGGCTCAAGCCCCGCTAAGTTGCAGGTAAGGAAGGCGGACCCTGTCCCCGCTCTTACGACGAAAATAAAAATCGTCTAGTTCTAAAACTCAACTCATTCTCGCTCTCCCATACCTCGCAAATGGTCGAACCTCAATCTCCCAGCTTTGCTAAGTGGCTCTCAAGCTTGAGGCGGGGACAGGGTCCGCCTTCCTAACCTGCAAATTACCTTAGGTTCTTTTGGGCTTCAAAAAGCCTATAACGGAATTCGACTGATGGCGAGGTGCAATTGCCCTATAATTTGCCAAAGCTTAGTTTGAACAACAGGGGTTAGTGCAACATCATGCCCATCGCGACCATCAACCCGGCAACGGGCGAGACTTTACAAACATTCGAATCATTGACCCAACCACAGCTCGAGGAGAAGCTCGAGCGAGCTGCGAACACATTCCGCAGCTATCGCCACACTTCGTTTGCAGAACGCGAGGCGCTAATGCTTCGCGCTGCGGAGTTACTCGAGTCGGATAAGAGCAGGCTTGCCCGGCTGATGACTATCGAAATGGGCAAACCAATCAAGGGCGCCGGCCAGGAAATTGAGAAGTGCGCGCTGGTCTGTCGCTACTACGCGGAAACGGCGAAACGGCACCTCGCGGATCAGTTGGTCGAAACAAATGCCGGCAAAAGTTATGTCCACTTTCAGCCGCTCGGTCCCGTGCTGGCCGTCATGCCCTGGAACTTCCCTTTCTGGCAAGTCTTCCGTTTCGCAGCGCCGGCGCTGATGGCCGGTAATGTCGGTCTGCTCAAGCACGCTTCAAATGTGCCACAGTGTGCACTGGCCATTGAAGAGATCTTCCAGCATGCGGGATTTCCCGACGGGGCCTTTCAAACACTACTGATTGGCTCTGACCTGGTTGAGAGTGTGATAAAAGACCGGCGCGTCGCGGCAGCAACTCTCACCGGCAGTGAAGCCGCGGGACGAAGCGTGGCCGGCATTGCCGGTAAGCAGATTAAGAAAACCGTGCTCGAACTAGGCGGCAGCGATCCATTCATCGTCATGTCTTCTGCGAAGATGGATGAAGCCGTGACTACGGCCGTGAAGGCCCGCACAATCAACAGTGGTCAATCATGTATTGCCGCCAAACGCTTCATCGTTTCCACAGATGTGTATCCCGAATTCGAGCGCAAGTTCGTTGAAGAGATGAAGGCACTTCGCGTGGGCGATCCTTTAAAGGATTCAACCGACGTTGGTCCACTGGCAACCGAGCAGATTCTGAAAGACGTGGAGAGTCAGGTGAGGACCTCTGTGGCCGCGGGCGCTCATATCTTGTGCGGTGGCAAGAGGCCTGAGCGTGTCGGTAATTTTTACGAACCCACGGTGCTCGCCAACATACCTTCCGACTCGCCAGCTTCCTGCGAAGAGGTGTTCGGCCCGGTGGCGATGTTGTTTCGCGCCAGGACAATCGATGACGCCATTCAACTGGCGAACAGCACTAACTTCGGCCTGGGAGCGGCCGCCTGGACCAATGACTCCCGGGAGCGGTCCCGCTTCATCGAGGAACTGGAAGCAGGATGCGTTTTCATCAATGGCATGGTAGCTTCCGATCCTCGCTTACCTTTTGGTGGAATTAAAAACTCTGGTTACGGCCGCGAGTTAGGTGAATTCGGCATTCGTGAGTTTGTGAATATCAAAACAGTCTGGATCAACGAACAGCCGACCGGTGAGAATGATCGGACTGAATAACGAATCGGAGGTCACGGCGATTACGGACGACAACTCATTCCCCTTTTCCGACTTAACCCTGGCCCGTCGCCTGGAAAAAACTGAGGCGCTGAGCAATGCAGACTTCGTCGAAGCTCGAGCTAGGGCCTTCCCCGACAGCGGGGCGCAATGGATGGTGCTCGGCGGCGCTTACGCCATGTACGATGGGCCGGCTTCCCCCGTGACCCAAACTTTCGGACTGGGAATATCTCAGCCGGTTACGGGTCCAAGGTTGGACGAGATCGAAGAATTCTTTCGCGTTCGCGGCGCAGAGATTTTTCATGAAGTTTGCCCGCTTGCTGATCCGTCAGCGGTGGCGCTGCTGAATGAACGTGGCTACCAGCCCATCGAATTCACAAGCGTCATGTATCGTCCCATCCCTAAGGATCTCCGTCTCGCGGCGTCGCGCAATGAGCGAATTCAGGTACGGTTAATCCATCCTGGCGAGGAGCAGCTTTGGGCACAAACAGCCGCACGGGGCTGGAGTGAGACGAGCGAGTTGGAAGAGTTCTTCAAAGAGTTAGGGCAAGTGAGTGCGAAGAGAATCGCGGCTCTTTCATTTTTCGCGGAATTGGAAGGCGAAGCAATTGCTACCGGTGCACTGAGCATTTCTGACGGGGTTGCCCTATTAGCGGGAGCCAGCACAATCCCGGAAGGACGAAAGCAGGGTGCACAGCTCGCGTTGCTTGAGGGTCGTTTGCGTTATGCCGCCCAACAAGGCTGTGATATTGCCATGATGGGAGCGCTACCAGGCAGCGGGTCGCAGCGTAACGCCGAGCGGAACGGATTCCGCATTGCCTATACCCGAGTCAAGTGGCATCTTCCTCACGACGTGGTAGATGAAGTCGCCAAGCTTACTCCCGGGACCGTGCTCACTTCCTGAGCATCTGCCTTTAATTACCATTCAGCGTTCTCGCTGGGACCGCAGGCGTCTCGCCTGCATGGCCTGGTCACCATTCAACGCCCCCCAGGATCCCAGGCGTCTTGCCTGCATGGCCTGGCCACCATTCAACGTCACCCCGGGGCTGCCAATTCGCGGCTTTGCCGCTCACCCATGCGGAAAGGCTTATGCCTTTCCGGCAACGCTTTCTCCCATGGGGAGGCTACGCCTCGTCATGCTCCATCTAAGGGGCTCCTTACACCACGCCCGCCTCGATTCAAAACGTGGGTATAGATCATAGTCGTGTTCAGATCTTTGTGACCAAGCAATTCCTGTACGGTCCTGATGTCATAACCGTCTTCCAGCAAGTGGGTGGCGAAACTGTGCCGCAGCGTATGACAGCTTCCCGGCTTGCGAATGCCCGCTGCCCGAATAGCGTCTTTAATTGCTCGCTGCAGGACGGATTCAGTCACATGATGCCGCCGCGTCTCAGCCGAAATCGGATCCTTGCTAAGTTTCGCTGAAGGAAACACATACTGCCATGCCCAATCTTTGCTGGCGTTCGGATACTTTCTGGCGAGGGCGTAGGGAAGATACACTGCACCGAAGCCTTCGCGCAGGTCGCGATTATGCAAAGCGTTCACTCTTACCAATTGTTGTTCTAGTGGCTGGACCAGGGAAAGAGGAAGCATAGTCCGACGATCCTTGCCCCCTTTACCATCCCGAATAACGATTTGGCGATACGAAAAATCCAGGTCCTTAACTCTGAGTGTCAAGCATTCCTTCAGTCTTAACCCTGACCCGTAAAGCAAACTGGCCATCAGCCAATTCGTATGGCTCAGATGAGAAAGAACTGCTCTAACCTCCTCGCGGGTAAACACGAGCGGTACGCGTGCCGGCCTCTTGGCTCGTTCAACGTCTTCGAGCCAGGGCAATTCCTGTCTGAGAACGTGCCGATAGAGGAACAGGATTGCCGCCAGTGCCTGGTTCTGTGTTGAGGCCGAGACTTTGCGACCTACGGCCAGGTAGGAGAGGAACGCCGTGACTTCCGCTGCCCCGAGCTCCGCTGGGTGTCGCTTATTGCTGAAGATGATGTACCGTTTGATCCAGTTGACGTAGCTTTGTTCGGTGCGAAGGCTATAGTGACGAAGGCGAATGACGGTGCGGATCTGCTCAAGGAGTTTGGGCATGGTGAGGTTCCTTTGACGTGATCGGTCGACAGTCTAAGAATCAGTTTCTATGAGGCCTAACAGTCCCATCGACAGGGATCGGTTAGGGAACGCGCGAAACGCACGGTATTATACGGCCGAAACGACGTATTACAAGGCGGCTATTGGGCCGCTCAATTAGATAGTTCGACAGCTTCGCCCTATAACGTAGATGGACCTCAAAGCGGAACTCGAAATATTTGAAGATCACCTTGCTCCTAAGCTCGATACTTACGAGCAGGCCATCTACACTTACGTCTTACGTCATAGCCGGATGCAAGGTAACGGCGAAACAACGATCGGCTTCAAATCCGCTCGCCGTAAGATTGCTTTCGGCATCGGCGAAAGTGGCACCCCCATGTCTGAAGGCACCTGCTACAAGAAGCTCCGCTCCTTGGAATCAAAAGGCCTGCTAGAAATCGTCGGGACCGAAAGGGCTGGTACGAGGATACGGCTTCATTTGCCTTCCGAAGCACTTGGGCCGGTCGCTGCTATTCAGGAAACCGTACTTGACCTTGAGGAGATAGACTTCTTTGCACATCCGGAAAATCGTCTGGCTATTCTTGGCCGTGAGAATCAAAAATGTTTCTATTGCCTGTCCGCACTCAATTCATCTAACTATGTGATTGAGCATGTTGTTTCGCGACCCGAGGGCAATAACTCTTATCGGAATGTTGTCGCAGCATGTCTCAGTTGCAATAACCGCAAGGGGACTTTACTGGCCGATGAATTTCTTCGTGGATTGTATCGCGCTGGCTACTTGAGTTCTCCTGAATTCGAATTGCGCTTGTCCACTCTAGAACTTTTACGCGCGGGCGGTCTCAAGCCAACGTTGAACCATCACCCGTGACGCGCTGTCGAACAAAGCCTTGCAGCTGACGGCGCGATAGCATGCTTCTCAAGTAACTTTCTTTCCTTCAGCTCGGTTGCTGATCGCGCGCCGCAGCTGAAGGCCAGCGTTCGGTGCTTACGCTACTGAATCGGTTCTATGGTAGATTGTTAGCCATCGTGAGTACCGCAAAGCAAGAAGTCGAAGCGTTGCTAAGTAAGTTGCCGGATGATTGCTCGCTCGAGGACATTCAGTATCATCTCTATGTGATCGAGAAGGTGCGAAATGGTTTGGAGGCTGCAGATTCTCAGGGCACAGTCTCTCAAGAAGAGGTTGAGCGGCGGTTTGGGAAATGGCTTACCGAGTAGCGTGGTCTCCACGAGCTGTCGAAGATCTGGAAGCGATAGCGCAGTACATTTCCGCTGACTCTGCCGCCTATGCTGCCGCAGTAGTAAAGACGATTCTCAACACCGCACGCAACCTCTCACATTTCCCACGCTCGGGTCGCGTAATTCCTGAAATAGCCGATGAAATCTCATGCAAGGCTTGTCGCTGGCGGCAGTTCGCGCGCCGCAGCTGAAGCGCAGCGTTCGGCTACCTTCCGGCTTGTAGAGCCCGCGCGAAAAGATGAGAATGACAGACATGAAAGAGAACAATCTCCAATATGTAACGAACCAGGCAGGCGAGAAGACCGCCGTCATTCTGCCCATCAGCGAATTTGAGGAATTGCTGGAAGACTTGCAGGACCTTGCGGCTGTGGCTGAGCGGCGTACAGAGCAGACTGTCTCTCATGACGAAGTTCTCGCTGAGTTGAATCGTGATGACGCCATATAGAGTCGTCTGGAAGCGGTCTGCGGTAAAAGAATTGCAGGCCCTTTCCAAAGATGCAGTCGAGAGAATTGTTAGGACAGTTGAGCAGTTGTCGGCGAATCCATATGGGGTCGGAGTACGGAAGTTGGTTGGTTCGGAGCACACTTACCGCGTTCGAGAAGGAGATTACCGGATCATCTACACCGTTACCGCGTCGTCTTTGGTGATCGAGATTATTCGCGTTGGTCACCGGAAGGATGTGTACGACCGGTAGCCGAACAAGCTGTTCCACCTGACGCCTCAATAGCATGCTTCTCATATAACTTCCTCGCGTCGAAGGTTGAATGCTTGCGCTCGGCGCAGGTGAACAGCAGCGTTAGACCGCCGGATGGATGAACGATGAACCGACAGAAGTTGATTGACCGCAGGCTCGTTCTTCGATGGGTTCGTGCCACGTGGTTCGGTTGGCTACTCGGAATCCCTGCCATCATCGTGCTCGCGCTGGTCGGAGAGGCTGTCGGCATCGGGGGTGCTCAAGTTCTGGTTGGTGCCGGAATGGGAACGGGCATCGGACTCATGCAGGGTCGAGTAATACGAAGCATGCTCCCGAAATCGGGCGCCTGGATCTGGTCGTGCGTCGTCGGACTCGCGGTCCCGTTTCTAGTGACTGACATCGCGAAGGCAACCGGACGGGACGTCGCGTACTCGCTGTTTGCGTCGGTAGCCGTAGGCGGGCTCATCGTGGGCGGATGGCAAGCGCTCATCCTGCGCGCGCGCCTCCGCCAGACGCGATTGTGGGTGGTGGCGAGTGCGTTGGGATGGACGCTTGCCGCGGGAACTGCAGCGGTCGCGGACGCTGTGTCCCGTTCACAGGCACTCCGAGGGCTCCGGGGCGCGGTCGTGTATCTCGGAGTCGTCGCCGCGGGCGGGCTTATCCTCGGGCTGATCACAGGCGTATGCATCGCATGGATGTTCCAACATGAGCACGCGGTCTAACGTATTAAGAATTGGTGTGGCGCGTTGAGCGAATGGGAGGGCTGAGGGAAGAGGAAGCCGCCACACAATTCGGTGTTGGACTAAGCCGGAGGTTAGAGACTACTTGGAGTTTGAATAATCAACTGGTGTGCAGGAGGGCTGAGGGCAGGAGGGGCCGCGGGAAGGAAAAGAGCCGGCCAAGGAAGTCTTGCCGAGCATTTGCTGGGCATGGGGTTGAGGAAGCCAGTCATTGAGGCTGGCTTTTTTTGCTGCCGCTGACAGCGTTCCGGCGCGAC
>CAZVHN010000176.1:0-6168 GCA_964626895.1 uncultured Chloracidobacterium sp.
AAGGTGGACCCTGTCCCCGCTCTTACGCTGAGTGGCTTTCAAGCTTGAGGCGGGGACAGGGTCCACCTTCCTGACCTGTAAATTACCGTAGGCCCTATTGGGGTCTCCACAGAGCTCTTATCGCTCACGGTTTCTGTATCCATCTTGATTCATTCCCTGCTCGACAGCAAAACACGGAGAAGTCCATAATGCCGCGCAATCAATTCAAGGTTGAATCAAAATGGAAACCAAACTGATGGGGATGGAGCAGGCGATCGGCCGTTTCGTGCATGATGGCGACGTGATCGTTATTGAAGGCTTCACCCATCTCATCTGCTTTGCCGCCGCACATGAGATCATTAGACAGCGCCGGCGCGAGTTGACCCTGTGTCGCCTCACGCCTGATCTGATTTACGACCAGTTAATCGGGGCGGGTTGCGCGCGAAAACTGGTCTTTAGCTGGGCGGGAAATCCCGGCGCCGGCCCGCTTTATGCGCTGCGAAGGGCCGTAGAAAACGGCATCCCCAATCCCCTGGAGCTTGAAGAGTATTCGCATTACGGCATGGTCGCGCGGCTGACGGCAGGAGCGGCCAAGCTTCCCTTCTACCCACTGCGCAACTACATGGGGAGCGATCTTCCTCGCGTAAATCCGCAAATCAGAAAGGTCGCCTGTCCTTTCACCGGAGAAGAGCTGGCAGCCGTGCCGGCATTGAATCCCGATACGGCGATCATTCACGCGCAGCGCGCTGACGAGAACGGAAACGCACAGATCTGGGGGTTGATTGGGGTGCAGAAGGAAGCGGCGTTCGCGGCGCGCAATACGATCGTGGTCGCGGAAGAGATAGTTGATGAGAGTGTTATTCGCTCCGACCCGAACCGGACCTTAATTCCAGGTCTAATTGTTGACGCCGTCGTGCGCGAACCCTTCGGCTGCCATCCTTCTTATGCGCAAGGCTATTACGACCGCGACAACGACTTTTACATTCGCTGGCGTGAGATCTCAAAAGACGTGGCGCAATTCAATTCTTATCTCGATGAATGGATTTACGGCGTGCGAGATCGTGGCGAGTATGTTGAGCGCATGGGCGCATCGCTCGCCGGTTTGAAAGCGCACGATCGTTTTTGTGAACCGGTCAACTACGGCTATTGACAGGCGCTGGTAGTTTAGAGTTCAAGCTTTAGCTTGTCCGCACCGCCAGGCCGCAACCTAAAGGTCGAACTCTAAACTTCGGGATTTAAAACGAAACAGTTCCTATTGACCGGATTAGTATGAGCTACACCGCGAACGAGTTAATGGTGTGTCAGGCAGCGCGACAGTTGCGCGACGGCGAAGTTGTGTTTGTTGGAATCGGTCTGCCCAACTTTGCGTGTAACCTGGCCCGCCGCCTGCACGCCCCCAGTCTCGTCCTCATTTACGAATCGGGGGCGGTCGGGGCTGCTCCGGAACGCCTCCCGATCTCCATCGGCGACCCTTCGCTCGTGACGGACTCGCTCAGCGTCTGTTCAATGTTCGATATCTTCAGTTACTACCTGCAAGGCGGGCTCATTGATGTGGGATTTTTACAGGGGGCGCAGATTGATCGCTTCGGTAATCTCAACACAACCGTTGTGGGCGATTATGCGCAACCCGCGGTCCGGCTGCCAGGTAGTGGCGGTGCATGCGAGATTGCGATCCTGGCCAAGAGGGTCCTCGTAATCGCACCGCAGAACGAGCGTTGTTTCCCTGAAAGAGTGGATTTCATCACCTCACCTGGATTTGTTGATGGACCCGAGACGCGGGCCCGGCTCGGCATGCCCGGGGGTGGTCCCAGCATGGTCATCACCAACTTGGGATGCTACGAATTCACGGACGGCCAGATGCTGCTGACTTCGCTCCATCCGGGATGTACTCTCGAACAAGTACGGAATAATACGGGATGGGATGTCCGCGTCTCGTCAGATCTGCGGAGGACTGACGAACCAACCAGCGAGGAGCTGCACGTCATCCGCGAAGATCTAGACCCGAAGCATCTATATATCTAATGACTGGATATGATCTCCTATCTTTTGATCACGATACTGACAGGCGTGCCACCGAGCGTTTTCGGACTGACAAACCCCATTTCAGGATATTCATCCGCAAGCATGATCGGCGAGTCACCGATCTTAATCTCAGCATGTCCAACTTTCCCTTCGTGAGCCATGCGAAATAACTCGGTCGCGCCAAACGCCGTCTTATAAAACTCGATGGCGTCGGCCGCTCCCTTGATAATCAGACAGGGTCATAAATCTTCTCCTCTCATTCGGTTGAAAACTCTAATGCCATGTCTCGGCTATAGCTCCCTACTTCAAGAGAGAGTTCTTGTCGAGAAAAACTATCAATGCTTCGTTGAACTGCTTCGGCTTCTCCATCATCAGGAAGTGGCCCACGCCCTCCCACATATAGAAATCGAGGTTCGGCGCAATACCGCCAAAGAACTGTTCAGTGTCGGCTGGCCAGAAAGGTGACTTGGCCAGGATCGCCAGGACCGGCACATTCATTTTGTCCGGTCCATAGATCGAATCGTCGTTCATGCCTTCCATCGCGCTCACTAACACGTACTGAGGCGTGTTTAGAAACGACGTCCTAATACGTCCCAGCGTCTCGGCAGTTAAGTATGGGCCGGCCATCGCCACAAACATCGGTGTCGTGGCCTCTTTGTAGTCTGGCGCGCGAAGCGTCGCGAGGAAGCGCTCCCTCGTCTGTTTGTCGCCGAACGGGCGCAGGCCGCCGTCGACTATGACGATTGCCAGAGTCTTCTGCGGATAGTTGCGATAGAACTGTCTCGCTATCGGCGTTCCCATGCTATGGCCCACCAACACAGCCCGCTCCACCTTTGCATCGCGCATTACGGCATCAACGGCCCTGGCAAACAGATCCACGCTGTACGCAAGCTCCGGCTTGTCACTCTGGCCATGGCCGGGGAGGTCCAGGGCGATTACTCGATTCCGTTTCGCGAAATCCGGCACTTGATCGCGCCAGTTATCCAGGTTGCAGGTCCAGCCGTGAATCAACACCAACGCTTCACGGCCTTTGCCGTAACTCTGGTAACGAATGCGCGCACCGTCGAGCGTGGCATAACGAGACTTTCCCGCAGAGGTCGAGGCTTTCTGCGCTCTGGCTGCCGGTGCTCCCACGAGCGCGAAAGCCAGCCCCACAATCGTCAAAAGAAACCAAGCCGCCTGTGCGATCCGCTTGGTCGTAAGAGTTTGTCTTGTCATGAGATCGTCCTCTCGTTCGTAGTGTCCTAGTTCGCAAACTGCTTGTTTGCGTAGCTAGGCCGCCAGAAACCCTGATGCATGCGATACGCCGAGCAGCCACGCAAACTAACAGTAGAGCGTAATCATTGACAGGATTCACAGGATTTACAAGAAACACTGGCGATCCACCACGGCCCTAACCCCAGATGGCTCAAGCTCTATCTTGTAAATCATGTAAATCCTGTCCACTAGTTTGCATTACGACGTAGTGTGATTGACAACCACAAGCGTCATGTCGTCTGTCAGGGGACGCGGAGCGGCAAAATCCTGGACCGCGCCCAACACTGAAAACAGAATGGCATCGGCTGAGTCGGTTCGCGTGCTGCGCAACTGCGCCTCAAGGCGCTCATAGCCGAACTCTTGATCCGCGTTGTTAAAAGACTCGAGAATGCCGTCGGAGCAAATCAGTAGCACTTCGCCGGCACGTAGTTGCACGCTTCCTTGATCAAAGGTAGCTGCGGGTATGACGCCGAGCAGCGGTCCACCCTCGGAAAGCGATTCCAGTTGTCCGTCCACGCGCAACAGCAACGCGGGAGGATGTCCCGCGCTGCAGTAGTCGAGGCTTCCGGTGACCGGATCGAGCCTGGCCAGGAACAAGCTGGCCAGCGGCGCCACCGACGACATACGGCAAAGGTCGCGGTTGACGCCCGTTACGATTGCCTCCGGCTCAGCGTTAGCCGCAGTGTGCGTGCCAACCAGTCCGGCCAGATAAGTGGTCCACATTCCTGCTGCCAGACCTTTGCCGCAGATATCACTCAGGGCAAGGATTACGCCGGCCCTGGTCTCCTCAATGGTGAAAAAGTCACCCGGCACATGGCGAACGGCGAAAGTTTCACTGGCAATCTCGAAGTTGTGGTACCGGACCAAGCGCGGGGCACAAAGACGCCGGTGGACCTGCGCGGCTTCAACCAGTTCGGTGTGCAGCTCAGCATAGTCCTTCTGAAGCGCCGCGACCTTCAGTTCCAGTTCCCGCTGATGCGCCCGCTTACCTGAACCTCCGTGCGGCGGCGCAGAGACCGGGGATACGACGGCACGCACAGTCGCCAACCCGCCATTGAATCCTGCATAAGTCATATGAGCATTGACCTCATCCGACGAACTTGTAACCACTTCCGTGCACGGTCAGAATGAACCGCGGCTCCTCCGGATTCAGGTCCAGCTTCTGTCTAAGGTGAACGATGTGGGTGTCAACCGTGCGCGTGTTAGGGTAGTTATCGTACCCCCACACCGCATCCAGCAAGCGATTCCGGCTGAGTGTTTCCGCTGGATGGGCGATGAAGTACGCCAGCAGTGCAAACTCTTTCGCCGAAAGTTCGATGGGCTTGCCGGCGCGCATTACCACATTACCGCGAAGGTTGACTTCGACATCGCTGAATCTATAAACCTCCGGTGGCAGGGCCAGCGGCGAAGCACGTCGCAGCACGGCTTTCACGCGCGCCATCAGTTCGCGGATGGAGAACGGCTTAGTGACGTAGTCATCGGCGCCCAACTCCAGACCCACGACCTTGTCAATCTCCTGCCCCCGCGCGGTCAGCATTATGATGGGAACGGAGGGCCGCTTGGCCTTCAGCTGTTTACAAACGTCAAGACCGCTCATCCGGGGCATCATCACGTCCAACACCACCAGATCGGGATCATCGGCCAGGGCGCGCTCGAGACCTGAGACCCCATCGTCGGCGCTGATCACGTCATAGCCTTCGAACTCAAAGTTATCGCGCAGGCCGGCGACCATGGCAGGTTCGTCCTCGACGATCAAAATGCGAGTTCTCTTACCAGTACTCGCCTCGGCGTCGCTTTTGTGCACGGCTTTAGCAGTGCCGGATCGGAAGTCAGTCGCGCGGTCTTTTGTTCGCGCAGTGGAGTTCATTTTGGATCTCATGGTGTCGTCGTCCTTAATGTCGCGCTATTCGTCGACTAATGTGTGGCCGCTGCCAGAGGCAACGACAGAATGAACTTGCTGCCTTTCCCGGGTGTGCTTTCCACCTCTACCTCGCCCCCGTGCGCGTGCGTGATGTGACGGACCAGTGACAGACCCAGGCCGCTGCCTTTAGTGTTGTGTACCAAAGGATCGCCCGTCCGGTAAAACTTCTCGAAGATCTTCGACTGCTCGCGCCGCGTGATGCCGATACCGCGATCGACGACCTCAAGCTTCAACAAATCATTTGCTCGATATAATCTTACGCCAAGGAACTTCTCGTCGGCCGAATATTTCAACGCGTTGTTGACCAGGTTGACGAGAGCACGCGCGATGGCTTCTCGGTCCACTCGCACCGCTGGGATGCTCGGATCGATGCTCTGCTCGAATGCGAAACCCTGTTGCTCGATTTGGTAGCGATAAGCGTCGAGAGTGTTGCGGACCAGCTCCGCGATGTCAGTCTCACGGAAGTCATATTCCTTGCGTCCAGCCTCGATGCGGGAGAAATCAAGGATGTTGTTGATCAACGCGGTCAGCCGTTCGCTCTCCTTGCGGATGATGCAGTAATACTCCTCCTTCTTTTCCTGCGTCGTGATGCGCCCCAGCTCGAGGGTTTCCGCATACAACCGGATTAGCGCCAGCGGTGTGCGCAGCTCGTGCGATACGTTGGAAACAAAGTCTGACTTCAGGTGGGCCAGCGCCATTTCTTTGCTGACGATGTGTTTGGTAAGCACCAGGCCGCCGATTATCAACAGCGAAAGGATGCCGAGGATTAGAAGACTGCGATGGACCCAGGTCCGGCCGAGCGCCTCGATGCTCGTGCCCTGGAACTTGATGCCCAGCGCCAATCCGCGGAAGGCATCGTCTAACTTGCGCGACACTTCAGGTTTCCCTTCGCCCCAACCGGGGGAAGCAGCGAGCGGTTTGACCTCGTGCCCAGTCTCGACGTTCGCGGGATAGACGATCATGGCAAGCTGGTTTCCGCCCTGGTCGGT
>CAZVHN010000177.1:0-10604 GCA_964626895.1 uncultured Chloracidobacterium sp.
ACGCTTGACCGGTTATGGCTGGAGCCATAGACTCCTTACAGCATTGTTCCTTAGTCAGAGACCTAGCTCTCAGATGCTTGTTTATAAGTTACTGGTTGGCAAGAACCGAAATTTGAATGTCTTCTACCCCCCGAGTCTATCTAGACCATAGCGCCACCACCCCGGCTGATCCTCGGGTCGTCGAGGCGATGATGCCCTACCTGACTGAGCGGTTTGGTAACGCTTCCAGTGTGCACTTCTTTGGTCAGGAGGCCCGGGCGGCTGTTGATCGGGCCCGGCGCGAGGTCGCTGGATTGATCGGAGCGAGGTCAAACGAGATTGTTTTTCTCTCGGGCGGAACGGAGGCCAACAACCTGGCAATCCGAGGCCTGTGTGAAGCTGTCGAACCACAGGGGCGCCATATTGTTACCTCCTCGATTGAGCACTCCTCCGTTCGCGGCATCTGCGAGGCTTTAGAGAAGCGGGGCTGGGAGATCACGCGCCTTCCCGCTTATGAAGACGGCATTGTAAGAGTGGAAGATGTTCGCTCAGCGCTTAGAACAGACACGGTACTGATCTCGGTGATGCTCGCGAATAATGAGATTGGGACAATTCAGCCGATCCAGGAAATCGGAGCACTCGTACGCGATGAACGTGCCCAAGGACGCAAGCATCTTCGGCTACATGCCGACGCGGTCCAGGCAGCCGGTCGAATACCGATAGACGTTGAGCAACTCGGATGTGATTTCCTCTCGCTTTCAGCTCACAAACTCTATGCGCCCAAAGGCGCGGGCGCGCTTTACGTTCGCCGGGGTGTACGAATATTAGGCCAGAATGTAGGTGGTCATCAGGAGCGGGAACGAAGGGCCGGCACCGAGGCGGTACCGGGAATCGTTGCGTTCGGAGCTGCCGCCCGGATCGCGCGGGAAGAGTTAGACCAGCGCAATGATAACGCCAAAGAGCTTCGCGAGAAGTTTGAGGCGGCAGTTGCCGAACGCTTGTCCAACGTCGTTTTCAACGGACACCCCGAGCGCAGGCTGTCGCACATTTCAAATATCTCTTTTCGCTTTATTGAAGGCCAAAGTCTTCTGATCAGCCTGGACCTCGAAGGAATCGCTGTCTCGACGGGATCCGCCTGCTCCTCCGGCACACTCGAGCCTTCGCCAGTGATTCGCGCGCTCGGACGCAACGATGAATTAGCGCGTGGGGCAATTCGCTTCAGCTTCGGTAAGGACAATACCGTAGCCGACGTTGACTACGTAGTCGAAGTTTTGTCGCGGGTTGCGGAAAAGCTGCGCAGGCTATCGCCGCTAAATCAGGTCAAAGTTCCGAGTTCAGAGTTCAGAGTTTCGAGTTAACAGCGGGTAATGGTGCAGCTTGATTGGGATGCGGTAAGACCACTCGACCACAGAACCGAGGAGCGGTAGCGACCGGGTCTAGTCTCGCTAAAGTCAAGTAACAAGAATTCACTGTTCCACCAGGCTTGAGTGACGCCGCACACCTACCCGGTCGCTACCGCTCTTCGGTTCTGCAGTTGAGTGGCACGCAGCCGGTTGTGCCAAACTGCCCCAGTACCCGCTGTTAACTCGAAACCCGGAACTCGGAACTCGAAACTCGAAACTCGGAACTCGAACCGTGCCCTACTCTGCGGCCTTCAAAAATCACATCGCCAACCCGCGTAACGCCGGCGAACTCGCAGACGCCAACGCCATGGCCGAAGAAACTAATCCTGTATGCGGAGACCGTTTGCGACTTTCGCTGATCGTGCGTCAGGGCCAGATCGAAGCGGCACGTTTCCTCGCCTATGGCTGCCCGCCAACGCTTGTCTGCGGTTCAGTGCTAACTGAGTTGATTCAAGGAAAGTCTGTAGAGGAGGCTAGGCAGCTCACGCGGGCCGATCTCTTGAATGCGGTGGGCGGACTTCCTTCGCGCAAGCAACATGCAGCGGCACTCGCCGTTGAAACGTTACGTAAGGCAATTGAATCGGGGTGCAGTGACCTACTTTCGACTGACTCGGAGCGTGCCTGACTGTATTGGGTTCGGTTTGCTCAATAGGAGGCAATGTCACGCAAGCATGGAACCGAGGAGCGGTTGAGGCTCTTGTGAAAACCCAAAAGGGGCTTCGGTAATTTGCAGGTGAGGAAGGCGGACCCTGTCCCCGCCTCAAGCTTGAAGCCACTCAGCAACGCCTGAGGTCTTCGGGTCGGCCATTTTGCGAGCCATCTGAGGAAACTCCTTTTGGATCGCGAATACGGATTGAGTTGTTGGTCTAAGCGACTTTGATTTTCCTCGTAAGAGCGGGGACAGGGTCCGCCTTCCTTACCTGCAATTTAGCTTGGCTTGAGCCCTGGTTGGGATTGGATCCGTGCTCGCGACCGCAGTTGAATGCCAGCATCAGGCGCTGTTAACAACCGGTCGTTCCCAAAACACTCTGCTGCGCAGAAGGAGTTACAACCTTTGTTAAGAAACGAAGTCGTAGAGGAGTGGCTTCGAGGGTTGACGCTTAACGACCCAGGCTACTGCCCATGCTTTTATCGCGGAGGAGTTGCGACTACGCGAGGTCGTGATGCAGCAGGGTCGACGGTCCTTCCGCGGTGATACTCCGGCCCGCAATAAGTCCTCGGCTCCGTACCAATAACAAAGGTCTTCGTGCGAATTACCGGGCACGTCTCAACTGCAATTAAGCCAGTGCTCGGATCGATATCGAGCGTAATGGATCCCTCCAGGCGCGCACCCTCTTCACCCGCTCGAGGCGCCGGTCGGGGTCGAGGTGTAGCTGTCGGGGCAAGCTCGGGTGTTGGTCCAGGATCTCCGCCCTCAGGAATGGTCTGCCCTTCCCCGTCGGGCCCGTCGGGAGTTGCTTCCTCTTCGGGGGCCTCAATTGACGTCGGGGTCGGCAAAGTTCCATTAATAAACAACTCTGTGCGTCTGGTGGGATCATCGGGAGTAGTCAACTGTCCTGTCTTTGGGTCGATGTCTGCCTGCTGAATCCCTTCCGGCATCTGCCAGTCACCCTGCCACTCGGGATGTTCGCTCAGTGCCACTTGCATGAAGTCGGTCCAGATTGGCAGCGCGGAATTCGCCCCGGTCAAACCGAGCTGCGACCCGTCATCAAAACCAACCCAGACGACGCAAACCAGGTTTGGGGTGAAGCCGGCAAACCACCCGTCGCGTGAAGTACCAGTTTTACCGGCGACATTTGCCTTCAACCCACGGGCCCGGACCTTGGCTGCGGTACCCCGATTGACGACGTCCTTCATGAAAGAGTTCATAACGTAAGCAACGTCGGGACGCATTACTTCACTTCTCTGCGCAGTGGGCGCAGCTATCGTCACGCCGTCTCCGGTGGTAATCCGGTTGATTGCCACCGACGTCGAGCGCGTGCCCAAATTTGCAAAAGCAGTGTAGGCGGTCGCCACTTGCAGCGGGGTGGCTTCACTAGTCCCCAAAGCCATTGCCGGATAAGCCCGTGCGGGTTTTGGCAATCCGGCTTTACTTGCGAGATTCATTACGCGCCCGACGGTGACTTCCATCGCTACCTCGACCGTGATCACATTAAGACTGTTTACCAGCGCATCGCGTAGTGTCACCGGGACACGCGAGTAGCTCTCGCCGAAGTTTCCCGGCGAATACTCCTGATTGTCGTAGGAGAATGTCTTTGGTTCGTCGACATAAGTCGTTGCCGCCGTAATCACACGAGGCACCGGATCGTATGCTGTATTCAGCGCGGTGGCGTAGACGAATGGCTTGAAGACGGACCCGGGCTGGCGAAAGGCATCCGAGGCACGGTTGAATTGGCTCTTCGAATAGTCGCGCCCGCCAACCATCGCCACAATCTCACCAGTCTTGGCATTCATCGCGACCAACGAGGCCTGAAGTGTTCCTGGTGCAAAACGCCTGGTCTGCACCTTGTCCAGCGCGGCGACTTGTTTTGCGAGGGCCGTATAGGCGGCCCGTTGTAAATCCATGTCGATAGTCGTGTAGATGCGAAGATGCTGAGCAGCGCCTGGGCCGGCGATAATGTCGCCCAGTTGGTTTTGAACGTAGTCGGCAAAATATGGCGCGTCCGAAGCGTCTATGCGACCTCTCACGGCCATGACTTTCAGCGGTTCCGCCTTGGCCCGGTCGGCTTCCTCTCGAGTGATCGCCCCGGTGTCTACCATTGAATCCAGAACTTGATTACGACGGGCGGTCGCCGTGTTCATTTCCTGGTAGGGGTTGTAACGATTCGGGCTGCGAATCAGTCCGGCCAGAAACGCAGCTTCCGGCAACGTGAGGTTGGTCACGTCTTTCCCGAAATACGCATCAGCGGCCTGGCCAAAACCGTGTATGGAAAACCCCGCCTGTTGGCCCAGGTAGACCTGATTGCAGTAGAGGGCAAAAATCTCTTCCTTGGTGAGCCGGGTCTCGAGAATAACCGACATGTAAGCCTCGGCCACCTTGCGCCGCAATGTTCTTTCCGGAGAAAGGAGTAGATTCTTCACTAACTGCTGCGTAATACTCGACCCACCCTGTCGCGCTATGGGCGAATTCGGATCCGAGTTGTCATATCGCCTGGCCAGAGCTCGGAGGATCCCGCGAATGTTTACGCCGTAGTGTTCGAAGAATGCTCGATCTTCAGTCACGGTGATCGCCTCAACCAGATGGACTGGCAGATCATTGAAGCCAATCACTTTCCGTTTCGCGCGCTCCAGTCCGGTCACGGAACTTATCAGTTCCGGCTCGAGCCACGTTTTGTCCAGCCGCGTGTTTCCTCCCAGTTGGAGGATTGAGCTGATCGACTTTGCATTCCGCGAAAACTGCACTCGCACGCTCCGAAACTGGCTCTGACCGTCGACGGACGAATAGTTGCTGGGTTCGATGTCAATGTTCGAACCATTGAAGGAATAGCGTCCCCGCGCAGTGTCTGCCGGTTGAGTCTTCTCGACGTAGCCGGCGCGCCTGAGGTAGACAATGAGGTCGTCCTGAGAGAGTGTTTCTCCGGCGCGAAGTTGTTTTGGCGCCGCATAGATGCCGGCTGAACGCGTAAAGACCTCGCCTCTGAGAAGGTTATCGATGCGCCCGGAGAAGATCGTCCAGTAGTAAACCAGCACAACCAACACAAAGGCAGTAATCACAGCAAGAGGAATTACTACCGGGGCACTCAGAAGCCGCCGCCCAACCCGGCGTCCGAATCCGGAACCAGGCTCCTCATAGGCAATTATCCGTTTTTGCCGCGTGGAACTCCCCCCGCCGCGAGCGACGGGAGGCATTCTGTCGGGAGGTGGATAGCGAACGGGCATAAAACGTAGGGTGATCGGTGATAAGTTTTGCCGACTATTTGCGATCAGGCGACGCATGCCACCACGAGTCTGGCTCATTTCAGAATACTTTTATTCCCTTTACCTGTCACCGCCCTACTGTCTTCATTGACACCTACTTTTCCTTTGGTTAACGTGACAGCGCTCCAAAAGCAGCCACTTTGATGCGATTTCTAGCGTATGAGTCTAACATCCCCCCGTCGAGGAAACTTGGCGGAAACCGCTTTAGAATTCGCTATGCAGTTCTGGCAGTGGCCGTCGCAACAGCGCTGGGGACCCTTGGATTCCATCTAATCGAAGGGTGGTCACTATTCGAAAGCCTCTATGCGGCAACTCAGACAGTTACCACGGTAGGCTACGGCGACCTCGCGCCCGCGACTATCAACGGTCGCATTTTCGCCACCATCTTTATGTTCGTCGGGGTGGGAGTCGTGCTCTACTCGCTTACTGCCACGGTTCATTCGATCGTGCAGTCGGAGTTGCTCGCGACTTTTGGTCAGCGACGGCAATTGCGCAAAATGAGTAAACTGCGAGACCACTTTATTATCTGCGGGGCCGGGCGCGTCGGATCCCGTCTGGTGAGAACGCTGCAGGCGGGTGCAGAGACTTTCATCGTTATCGAGCGCGATCCACAAAAGGTGACGGAGTTAGCCGATCGCGGAGTAATTGTCCTGGTTCGCGACGCCACCTCAGAAGACGCTCTCAGAGAAGCGGGAGTTGAACATGCGCGCGGCCTCGCGGCATGTCTGCCTGATGACGCTGACAACGTCTACGTTGTGCTGACGGCGCGCGACCTGAATTCCCAGATTCACATAGTTGCCAGAGCTGTCGAAGAGCAGGCGGAAAGCAAGCTCATCAGAGCGGGAGCTAATCGCGTTGTTGCTCCCACCATCATCGGCGGCCACCGTATGGCTGTGGCCCTTACCAAGCCGGCGGTAGGTGACTTCATCGATTCAATAACTGCAAATACGCTGGGTTTGGCACTGGAGCAGCTTGAGGTAAGTCCTTCTTCTCGCCTTGTCGGCCAGAAACTAAGTGCCACGAATATTCGCTCCGAACTCGACATTGTGATCGTTAGTATTCGGCGCAGCGACGGGCCGACGCTTTTCAACCCGAGTGGTGAAGCATTAATCGAAGCTGGCGACATGCTTATCGCTATCGGAAGCGCTGAGTCGCTTATGAAACTGACTGCAATGGCGAAGGGCTCCTACGAATCCAAGGTCCAACGTCCAATGTCACACGAGTCAGATAGGAAAGGCACTTTGAGTTCGTGATTTTTCGTGTGATTTCGTGGATCGGATTCCCTGGGCAAAAACTCGATCCACGAAATCACACGAAGCCGCACGAAAAAAAGAGACTCTAAGACCTCAATGAAAGTTCTAGTCACCGGCGGCAGTGGTTATCTTGGTATTCATGTGCGCCGGTTTTTTGAGGCGGACGATTTCTCGCGCCGCTCGAGTCTCGACATACTCAGCGAAAGCGACGTCGAGCTTGCGGCGAATTACGATGTCGTCATCCACCTCGCAGCCTATCTCGATAAAGACCCTTCAGCGGCGGAGCTGAGTTTTCGCACCAACGCTGAAGGGACCGCCAATGTCATTCGTCAGATGAAGCCTGGTTCCGTCTTCATTTATGCGTCCACCAAGGACGTGTACGGCGCGAACGCAGCCGTATACGATCCGGTTCCGGAAACATGTCCGACTGACTATTCTGGCCAGACACCGCTCGAGTGGTCGAAGCTGATTGGCGAGCGCTACGTCGATTACTATGCACGCCAACGAAATGTGCGGGCCTGCATCTTTCGGCTATCCACGGTCTACGCGCGTCCCTCCGATGGCAATGAATACGGCTTCGTTACAAACTACGTCGAGTCAGTCAAACGAGGCTGGCCGATTCAAGTCCCCTTGGGTGGGCAAGCGATTCGCGACATCCTGCACGTTGACGACTTTTCGCGAGCTTGCCAGGCGTTCATCACCTCGTCCAACTCCTACGGGCTGTATAATCTTGGCGGCGGTAAGAAGAATGCGGCAACCCTGACCGAGATGATCAGCACTGTGGGGAAGCTAATTCAGCTCGAACCAATTATTGAATACAATGATGCGCTCTCGCATCCGGTGCCCGTCAATTATGTTTCTGATCTGAGTTTGGTTCGCGAGCAACTGGGCTGGCAGCCGGAGATCGGAATCAAGGACGGGTTGCGAAGCTTGCTCTGACCTGGGAACAGCGCTTCAGTCTGTCGTTGATGCGAGCTAATGGGAACTCTTAAACAGCAAGACATCAATCGCGTCGTAGTTCGCGGCACCAACTGGGTGGGCGACGCCCTGATGACCATACCTGCGTTGCGAGAGCTTCGTCGTTTGCTCCCCGGTGTGCACATAACTCTGGCGACCAGGCCCTGGGCCAAAGAGCTTTTCGGCGATGCCGGCTTTCTCGATGATCTGCTGATCTACGACCGGCGCGGACCCTGGTCAGCTGTCAAACAGTCTGCCGCATGGCGCCGGGGGAACTTCGATCTCGCCGTTCTTTTTCCCAATGCCTTTGAAGCCGCATTGATCTCTGCCCTGGCTCGAGTTCCGTTTCGCATTGGTTATGCAACCGATGGGCGCAGCAGGCTGCTAACCAATCCGTTGCCAGTTCCTGAATGGCGCAGTTCTAAGCACGAAATCTTTTACTACCTGAACATCGTCGCAGAACTTGAGCGGGCGCTTGTCGGGACCGAACAGATTGCCGACGCGGTACCAGATGCCTCCTTACACATTTCTGAACCACGTCAGGCCGAAGCATTAGATCTACTCCGCGCGCACGGTCTCCGCGGGGGACGCGTCTTCCACCCCAGCGGGGCTGCCCCGCTGGGGACCCCGGCCATCGTTGCCCTATGTCCGGGTTCGATAAACAGCCGCGCGAAGCGTTGGCCGGCCGAGCGTTACGGTGCGCTTGCCGACAGTTTGATAGATGAGCTAAACGCCGAAGTTTTGCTGATAGGCTCGCCCGAGGAACTGAATGTCTCGCAGGAAGTCAGACGGCGGATGCGCAATAAGCCAATCATGATGACGGGCAAAACCACCCTGGCGCAGGTTGCCGCTGTTCTCAGCCTGGTGGATCTCCTGGTTACGAATGATACCGGTCCCGCTCATATCGCATCCGCGCTCGGACGGCCAACACTGGTCATCTTCGGGCCTACTAACCCCTTGACGACGCGCCCGTTTTCACCAGTTGCCGAAATTGTGCGCCGCCCGCCAGACTGCGCGCCGTGTATGTTGCGGGATTGTCCGATCGATCATCGCTGCATGACCGCGATCAGCCCGCAGGATGTTTTCGGGCGCGCGCGGTTGCTGCTGGGAAGGAACACATCGGCCCCGGAACCGGGCCAGGGATTATGCGCTGACGAATTGGAAGTTTCAGTAGGTTCCGCTAAGTTAGACTAGATCAAATATGCAGCGGGCAGTCTTCATCGATCGCGATGGAACGATTTCGGAAGAGGTCGGGTACATCAATCACCCTTCGCGCTTTCGAATCTTTCCCTATTCCGCCGCCGCCATCAAGCTCCTGAACGACAGTGGTTGGCTGGCAATCGTCGTTACTAATCAGGCCGGAGTTGCTCGCGGATATTTTGCCGAAGAAATGATTCAGACTATCCATGAAACGTTGAAACAAGAGATGGCTGCAACCGATGCGCGAATCGATGCGATTTATTACTGTGCCCATCATCCCTCGGTCGGAGAGCCACCCTATCGACTCGACTGCGATTGTCGTAAGCCGAAGGCGGGACTGATACGCCGCGCCGCCGATGAGTTTGACATCGATCTCGCAGAAAGCTGGATGGTTGGGGACCGTTACAGCGATATTGAGTTGGCCCGCAACGCCGGGGTTAACTCTGCCTTCGTCATGAGCGGCTACGGTCGCGGAGAATGGGAACATCAGCGGCAAAACTGGAATCATCAGCCAGACTTGACGGCGAATCACCTGCTGGAAGCAGTTAAGAAGATAATCGAAGAACCGCTTGGGAAACGCGCATGACGACCCCACGAACATTGCAGCAAGAGCGACTGATCAGCATCGTGAAGCGCTTCCCGGGGCGCCGGATTCTGGTCGTTGGCGATGCAATAGCGGACCAGTTTGTCTATGGCGCCATCAGTAGAGTTTCGCGCGAAGCTCCGGTGTTCATTCTCCGTCACGAGCAGACGGAAACAGTACCGGGCGGCGCAGCAAACTGTGCGATGAATCTCGTTTCACTCGGTGCCGGCGTCTCGCTGATTGGCGTGGTTGGTGAAGATGTCGCTGGGAGAGCGCTTGTGGAAAGGTTGGAGACGGCGGGAGTGGACTGCACTGGCTTGCTGACATCCGAGAAGCTTCAAACAACCACGAAAGTGCGAATTCTCGCGGGCCAACTCCACTCTACTCGACAGCAAGTCATCCGACTTGATTATGAGGGGGCCCCATTGAATTCCGAGTTCCACGAACCGCTATGTAACCGTATTCTTGAGGAAGTGCAAACTTCAGATGCCGTAATAATCTCCGACTACAATTATGGTGTTGCCCGCCAGGAGCTGACCAGGATCGTTCGGGACGCCGCAACCAGCAAGGGAATCCCGGTTCTGGTTGACTCCCGGTTTAGGCTCTCCGAGTTTGAGGGTTTCACCTCGGCGACTCCAAACGAGAACGAGGTCGAACAACTCCTGGGACAACAACTCGCGAGTGTCAGCGACCTGGAATCGGCGGGCGAGGAAATGCGCGAACGCCTGGGCTACCGCGCCTTGCTGATAACTCGCGGCAGTCATGGCATGATTCTTTTCCAAGACGCAGTTGCGCCTGTTTACATCGATGCTGTTGGCGGGCGTGAGCCGGTGGACGTCACCGGCGCCGGGGATACGGTGATTGCGACCTACACGCTGGCGCTGGCCTCCGATGCGTCCTTCCCTGATGCCGCGCACCTGGCCAATTATGCCGGCGGGCTTGTGGTGATGAAGCGGGGCACTGCGTCAGTTACTGGCGAAGAGCTTGTTGAGTCACTGCTCAGATAGAACCCAGTCCCGTAGGGATGGAATGTTCATAGACCATGGTTTCTGTTGATGAGCGCCAGCTCCAGAGGAGCGAAAGGTTACCTAAGGACGGATGCAAGAGACAGAGTGCCAGCCGTACAATGTTCACCGCCCGCCGCATTGTAGGGGTGTCCCTCCGTGGGCACCCCGAGTTGCGGTGATGACCGGATCTAGTTACAGGTGAGTGGCGGCGAACGACGGGCGGCCACGGAGTGCCGCCCCTACAATGTACCCACGCGTCACAAGTATGTTGCCATTCATAGAAGGGTTATCATTTCGAGTTCTC